>JBJHBB010000036.1:0-9800 GCA_050485265.1 Rhodothermales bacterium
CCTCCATGTGGTGATCGAGTCGGATCCTGCAATTCCCGACCGCACACGATTTCTTCGCGGCCAGGGCCCTGACCCTCGGCCTCGGATCATTGCGGTTGCCCAGCGACTCGTCGGATTGGGCGTTGATCTTCTGGTCATGCCGTGCAACACCGCCAACGTCTTCATCGACGATGTTCGGTCAGCGGCCGGCGTCCCCGTACTCGACTGGATCGCCACGACCGTGGAGAGCGTCGACGACACGGTTCGCACGGTCGGAATCATGGCGACCACCGGCACCATCCAGTCCGGTGTCTACCAACGAGCAGTTGGTGCTACCGGCCGCGACGTCGTCCTTCCGACGGACGAGGAGCAGGAAACCGTCATGCGTGGCATCTACGGTCCCGGCGGCGCCAAAGCGGGACGCGGTTCCGATGCGACCCGCACAGCGGTGGCCCATGTCGCAGACCGCTTGGCCCACCGGGGTGCCGAGCTGATCATCCTTGGCTGCACTGAACTACCGCTGGTCATCGATGAAGACGGTGGCACTCACCGAGTTGGCTTCTCGAATCCTTCGCGTGACGTTGCCCGCCGCGTTGTCGAGCTGCTGCTCGGCGGGCGATCCAGGACCGCAGTGCTCTGCTGAACCCACTCGACCGCTACCGCAGATGAGAAAGCTGACGTATGCATCCCCCCGCCTTCGATCTGCTGTTCCGCAACGGGTCCGTCGTGGACGGGACCGGCAACCCGCCGTTCCAGTCGGACGTGGCTGTGCACGACGGAAAGATCCGGATCTTGCGCCGTGATCGTTCTGATGCCCAAGCCAGTCGTGTCATCGACATCGCCGGATTGACGATTGCTCCCGGTTTCATCGACATGCACTCCCATTCGGGCCTCGTGCTCCTGGCCGAGCCCGAACATCGGCCGAAGCTGCTCCAGGGTGTGACGACTGAGGTGATCGGGGTTGACGGAATCTCGTACGCCCCCATCGACAACACCGAACTGCGGGATCTTGTCGACTACAACGCGGGGCTCGACGGCCGGCCCGACATCGCTTACGACTGGGACACCGTCGAGAGCTATCTCGAGAAGTTCCGTCGTGCTGCGAGCGTCAATGTGGCGCTGATGGTCGGCAACTCGCCGCTGCGGATCGCCGGGGTCGGGTGGGACGCCGTCGACGCGACCAGCGCGCAGGTTCGTTCGATGCAGAGCATGCTCCGCGAAGCGCTTGAAGAAGGGGCATTCGGTCTGTCCACGGGACTGGACTACCCGCCCGGCGCCTACGCCACCACCGAGGAACTCATCGCGCTTTCTGAGACCGTCGCCAATGCTGGAGGCTTCTATCACACGCACGTGCGCTATCAGCTCGGCGACCGATTTCTGGACCCGTTCCGCGAAGCCATTGACATTGGCCACCGGAGCGGCTGCCCCATCCACCTCACCCATTTCTACCGCCGTGAGAATGCGCCCGGCGGGGCGCGCGAGCTACTCGGCCTTGTCGAGCTCGAGTACGAACGTGGCCTCGAGATCACCTTCGACGCGTACCCGTACCCGTGGAACAGCACGCGCCTGACGATCTTGCTTCCCTGGTCGATGCAGGAAGGTGGTCCTGGGCCGCTGCGTCAGCGCCTGGAGGATCCCGCCGAGCGGCCAGGGCTGCGCCAGACGCTTGACGAGCACGCGGAGCGGTTGGGGGGTGCTCCATTCTGGGACAACATCCGCCTGACCAACTTCGAACATGCTGCGCATGAGGAGTATGACGGTCTGACGGTCGCCGCCATCAGTGACCGACTCGGACAGCACCCCGCTGATGTGGTCGCCGATCTGCTGCTGGCGGAGAACCTCGGGATCAACCGTGTGGGCGCCAGCCCGGATCCATCGACGTTGCGAGATTTCTGCTGTCACGATCTGGCGATGGTTGGCAGCGATTCGGTGTTTCTTGGGCGTTTCCCCAGCCCCCGGACCTACGGAACGTTCCCACGTGTCCTGGGAGAGTTCGCTCTGCGCGAGCAGTTGATGAGCCTACCTCAGGTGATTCGCAGGATGACGTCGATGCCGGCTCAGCGCCTGGGCATCCAGGACCGTGGCCTTGTTCGCGATGATTGCTGGGCGGACCTTGTCGTATTCGATCCGGAGACGATCAGCCCGAAAGCGACGTTCGCGGAGCCGCGCCAGTACTCCGAGGGTGTCCGCTATGTCACGGTGAACGGCACGCTGACGGTCGATGACGGCCACCACACGGGTGCGACCGCCGGAGTTGGCCTCCGCTCGTAGCGCGACCGCCGGAGTTGGCCTCCGCTCGTAGCGCGACCGCTGCGAAACGCAACGAACAACGAGGTGACCGATGCAGCTTCTCGTCCGGGGTGGGCGGGTCGTGACGCCGTCGTTCAATGCGAACCTCGACATTGAGGTCGTCGACGGGCGCATCCGTGGGTGGCACGATCCTGGAAGTATCTCGGGCCGTGCGGCCGATCAGGTCATCGATGCCGCTGGTCTCCTGGTCCTGCCCGGATGCATTGATCCTCACGTCCATTCGCGTGACCCAGGTCAGCGTCACAAGGAAACGTTCGAATCGAGTACGGCAGAGGCGGCCGTTTCGGGCGTCACCACGCTGCTCGAGATGCCCAATGCGGTGCCACCAGTGGTTGATGGCGACGTGTTCGATGGAAGGGTCGAGTACCTGGCCGAGCGTGCGAACGTGGACTTCGGCTTGTGGGGGATGGCGGTGGGTTCATCGTTCGGTGAAGGGCTCCGGGAGTTGGCTGCCGCTGGCGCCGTCGGCGTCAAGGTCTTCTGGGGTTTCGCATTCGATCGCGCCGAACAGCGCCTGGTGTACTCGATGCCTGATGAGCCCTCGCCTGACATAGTGCCTCCACTCGACAATGCGGGGATGTTCGCACTTCTCGAGGACGCTGCGGAGCATGGGCTGCTCGTGGGTGTCCACTGTGAGGACAGGTCGCTTCTCGAGCTCGCCCAGTCACGGCACGGTGGCTACGACACATATGAGGAGCTCGGTCGCTGCCGGTCCGTCGCTGCCGAGACCACGTCAGTCGCGATTCTCGCGGAGTTGGCCGCGGAGACCGGCGCTGACGTCCACGTCCTCCATGTGAGTTCTCGACGGGCGCTCGAGGTTGTTGAGGGAGCCCAGCGCCGGGGCATCAGCATGACTGCCGAGACCTGCCCCCACTACCTGATGCTCACCGGCGACGATTACTCGCGTGTTGGCCCGGCCATGAAGATCTATCCGCCGGTTCGTGGCACCGATGACCGAGAGGCACTCCGGCGGGGTGTGGTCTCAGGCGTCGTGGCGTCGATCGGATCCGACCACGCCCCTCACGCGCCGGAAGAGCGTGCAGGGCCGCTTAACAAACAGCCGGCTGGAGGCCGGGGGGTCCACGCGATGGTCCCGGTCATGCTCGATGCGGTCAACCGCGGATGGCTCGGGCTCGCTGACGTCGTGGCCTGCCTGTCCGAGCGGACGGCGCGCCTGTACGGGCTGCATCCGAGGAAAGGGGCCCTATTGCCGGGTTCGGATGCGGATCTGACGATCGTCGACATGGATCGGCCCTGGACGTTGTCGGCAGATGCGGTCGCGGCGCGACGCGCTACTGACCCGTGGGTCGGCACGAAGGGACGAGGATGTGCGGTGGCCACGGTCGTGCGTGGTGTGGTCGTCGCACGCAACGGGGAACTCGAGGTTGAGGGAGCCGGTCGCTGGGTCGCCCGGCCGCCAAGGCAGCCGGCATGACAGCTGCAACGAGGCGTGAGTCCGACCTCCTCGGCACCCTCGATGTGCCGGCAGAAGCGTATTACGGTATTCATACCATGCGGGCCCTCGAGAACTTCCCAATATCGGGTGTCTCGATTCGGGTGCACGCCGATCTCATCGTCGGGCTCGCACAGGTCAAACAGGCGGCAGCCATGACCAATGGTGTGCTCGGTGAGCTCCGTGCCGAACAGGCAGGAGCGATTGAAGCCGCTTGCAAGGAGATCACGGCGGGGCGGTTGCATGGCCAGTTCGTTGTAGACGTCGTCCAAGGTGGTGCCGGTACTTCGACGAACATGAACGCCAACGAGGTCATCGCCAATCGTGCACTGGAGCTGCTGGGCTACGCACGCGGCGACTACGGTCGGATTCATCCGAACGACCATGTGAACCGTCACCAAAGCACGAACGACGTCTATCCGACAGCCCTTCGGCTTGCCGCGCTCGCAGGCATCGACCGACTCGTCGGATCAGTCCAGCTGCTCGCCAAGGTGTTTGCGGAGAAGTCATCCGAGTTCTCAACCGTCCTCAAGCTGGGCCGCACGCAGCTTCAGGACGCCGTGCCGATGACCCTCGGCCAGGAATTCTCCGCTTTCTCTGTCACGCTTGAAGAGGAAGTGGCCCGGCTACGCGAGGCCAGCAGCCTGCTGCGTGAGGTCAACCTCGGAGGCACTGCCATCGGTACCGGCATCAGTGCCCCTGGACCGTTCAGGGCTCGCGTCGTCGAATCCCTGCAGCGAGTGACGGGGATTCGGTTGGTGCGGGCAACCAATCTCGTTGAGGCGAGCTGGGACGTCGGTGCGTTCGTTCAGCTCTCAGCCAGCGTGAAGCGGACAGCCCTCAAGCTCTCAAAGATCGCAAGCGACCTGCGGCTCCTCGCCTCAGGCCCCGACACCGGGTTCGGTGAGATTTCCCTTCCGGCGGTGCAAGCTGGTTCGAGCTTGATGCCCGGCAAAGTGAACCCGGTCGTCCCCGAGGTTGTCGATCAAGTTGCTTTCGACGTTGTTGGCCGTGATGTCGCTGTGTCGATGGCTGCGAATGCAGGTCAACTCCAGTTGAACGCATTCATGCCCACCATCGCCCATTCGGTCCTCACCTCGCTACGACGAACGACAGCAGCGTGTGACGTGCTGGAGTCTCGCTGTGTCCGAGGTATCACGACCTATCCTGATCGATTGCGCGAGCGTGTCGCCAGGAGTACTGGCTTAGCTACGGCGCTTATCGGAAGAATCGGCTATGACGAGAGCACTGCTATCGCAAAGGAGGCCAGGCGGACCGGCCGCTCGGTCCTAGACGTCGTTGTCGCTCGGGGGCTGATGCGCGAGGATGAAGCATGGGAGCTTCTCGATCCAGATCATCTTGCGTGTGGGTGACTGCTCCTGCGCACTGTCGGTGAGTAGGCATTGTGGCCCCCACACTCCAGAATGACAATTCAGTGCCAGCGTCGAGGGACGCTCATACTGCCTCGGACATGCCCAAGAAAGGGCGGGGTTCCGACAGTGCTGAGCCGACCCAATCCTCGATTCGCTTACTCGACCGGACGTTCACAGTTCTGCAGTTGTTCGACAGGCAACGCCCGGAGTGGACAGCAACGGCGATCGCTCGCGAACTGGACCTTCCGGTGTCCTCGGTCTTTCGGATTGTAAGCTCGCTTGTCTGTCACAGTTACCTGACCCAGGACGAATCCACGAAGCAGTACCGACTTGGTTCAGAAGCGCGAAAGCTCGGCGACCGCGCGTCCATTGAGGCGAATCTTGGCACCAAGTCATACGAAACTCTTCGACGTCTCGCACATCGAACTGGCGAGACCGCGCTCCTCACCGTCGTGGGATCCGACTCCAGACGCGGCGTGTGTCTTGAACGCGTTGAGACCACGATGGCCCTGCGTCTTGTGGTAACCCCGGGAGCGTCATTGCCTCTGCACGCAGGTGGATCGCTCAAGGTGCTGCTGGCCTACATGGAAGCTGCGGCGCGCGAGCGAGTACTGGACGCTCCTCTGGAGCGGTTCAGCCCTATGACGATCACGGATCCTGAGGAACTTCGCGCTGAACTCGCTTGGATACGTGGTGCGGGGTGGGCCTTCTCGAGTGAAGAGACGAACATCGGTGTTTGGGGAGTTGCCGTACCCATACTGGATGATCGTGACGAGATCGTATGCGGCCTCGCGGCCGCCGGCCCTACTGCACGACGCGAAACGGACAGATTGGGCGAAGTGTTGGCGGCGGTATACGCGGCGGGAAAGGAGATTGCTGCAACGTTGGGCCATCGTGTGCCTCTGATAGACCCGAAGTCGGTGCGACAGCGTCACATGGAATTGCAGGAAGGAAAATGGTGATCTGATCGTGCCGCCCTTTCAGTTCATGAACTTTATGGACAACTGATCGATTGCTTCAGCGAACATTGAATAATTTTTGGTAGAGCTGGCAACAGCGATTTGTGCTTGGGAGAAAGCTAGTTGGCCTGACTTGTGCCTCGCGACTATGACAAAAGGGTATTTTGTGGATTTCTCACACGATTTCCACGTCTCTTCGGACGTGGATATAACGTTCGCTGCACTGTCGAACCTCGAAAAGGTTGCGCCTTGCATGCCTGGAGCGCAGCTGGAGGAGGTCGACGGAAATGTGTACCGCGGCCGAATGAAGGTCAAGGTCGGACCGGTTTCGATCGGCTACGCCGGTTCCGCTGAGTTGGTGGAAGCCGATGGCGACGCCAAGCGCATCACGATCCATGCAGCTGGCAAGGAAGCGAAGAGTTCAGGAACGGCAAAGGCTGATGTGATCGCACAGCTTTCCCCAGAAGATGGGGGCACCTTGGTCTCAGTCGTGACCCACCTTGACGTGACCGGTCAAGCGGCGACGCTCGGCCGCTCGGTGCTCCCAGAAGTCTCAGCTCGCATCATTCAACAGTTTGCCGAACGGCTTGAGGTCATGCTTGCGGAGCAGGATGACACTGGTACCGACCGACGCGGTGGTGCGCTGAGTTCCTCGAACCCGGTTGCTTCCGAGAGTTCAGCCGACGGCCGCTCACCGGCATCCGACACCGGGGGCAGCGGCAATACTGTGGCGTCGACCACGGACGATGCAGACAACAGCCTGAGTCTGTGGTCCGTGGCTGGCCCTGTGATCTTGAAGCGCCTGCTTCCGGTTGTTGGGGTGGTGATCGTGATCGCCGCCATCTGGATCACGGTTCGGTAGACAGGGCCTCGCAAGAAAGAGGAGCTCTCCTAGTGTTCCTGTGCCGATCACATCTCGTAACAGCACCTCGCCCTACGGCTGTGAAGGCGCGGCTATGGATTCAGTGGGATGGAAACGTGAAGTAATGGTGCGGGTGCGTGGTGGTAGCCCAGGGTCATCGAGTCGCGAGATCAACAGCTGTGCTGCTGCGGTCCCCATGGAGGACAGATCACGGCTGATGGTCGCGAGGTTCGGCTGGTGGATGCGGGTAACTGGCGAGTCGTCATAGGCGACAACGGATAGATCTCGCGGCACCTGCACGCCGTATTCCTGCAGTCGCGCGATTACTCCCGCTACAACGGGGATGCCACAGATGATGGCTGCTGTCGGCCGATCTTCGCGTGCGCTTTCGAACAGCCTCGCCGCGGCGCGCTCACCCGTGGAGGTGGTTAGCGCGCCGCTCAGCACGATCCCATCCGGGTAGACCGAACGAAACGCGACGACGATCTCGCGTCCGGGACGGATATGGGGAGTTGGTGCGATAAGTAACGCAGTCTCATGTCCAGCTGCCCTCAGCGCATAGGCAGCATCGGCCACACCTGAGTGGTCGACCAAGACGTAGTCATCGGCGACCTCTGTTTCGAATTCGCGATCGACAAGTACCACGGGTTTGGCCGCTTGAGAGATCAGTTCCGCCAAGCTTGTTGAACGGTCGGTTGTTGTCTGAACCACGAGCCCGTCGACACTTCGTTCGATCAGACGCCTGATCGCCTGGGCTTCTCGATGACCGTCGGCTCCGGATGTGGCGAGGAGGAGAGTTCGCGAAGTCGTCGCGATCACATCGTCGAGGCCGTCGGCGAGCGCGGCGTACACATGGTTGAGCATGTTCGGCACGACGCAGCCCACGGTCATCGATGCACGCGTCCGAAGGGACCTGGCCATCGCGTTCGGGGCGTACTGCAGGTCCTGCATCGCTTGCGCCACCGCATCCGCCGCTGCGGCGGAGACGTAGTCGTTCCCGTTGACAAACCGCGACACTGTCGAGACCGACACGCCGGCGCGATCAGCGACATCGTGCAGGGTCGCGCGTCTTGATGAGCCCGATCCACCTGAAGTCCCGGATCCCAAGTCTGCGGTTCTTGTCACGATTTTCTGCCTCGGTTCTACCCGATCTCGCCATTGCCCATGTGGCCGCTGGACGGCAGTGGCCGCTGGGTACCAGCCTCATCTGACGGTAGCAGGGATGGAAAGCCTGATAACGTTCTCAGAACGCGCTCAGGATGGTCCCGGTCGGGAGTGCGGGTGAGGTCGAGGGGGTAGGTCCGGGTCCAGCAGAGATCGTTCACGACGACCTGGCTCGCGCCTCCGAGGACGGACGATGAACGCACGAGACAAGAACGTGGTGCTGGTGCTGGACAGCGACTTCGGTGACTTGAGCATCGAGGAGCCGATCCTCAGGCAGGCGTCGCTTGATGTTCAGATGATGTCACCCGGAGCGCTTGCGACACTGAGTGAGGAGACGCGGGATCGAACGGTTGGTCTCTTGGTCCAGTGGACCGAAGTCACCGAACCGATGTTGGAACTGTTCCCATCCCTGCAGGTTGTGGGGCGGATCGGACTCGGTGTCGACTCCGTCGACCTGAAAGCGGCAACGGCTCGCGGAATCTGGGTTGTGTCCTCCGGTGACTACGCGACTGAAGAAGTTGCCGCTCACGCGTTGACACTGATGCTCGCCCACCTGCGCCGGCTTCCTGAGTACCTCGAGATCATGGCCGAAGGCAGTTGGCAGGCAGCGCATCTATTTGCCGGAATCCCGCGCCTGTCGAATCTGACGGTGGGCCTGGTGGGCCAAGGGCGGATCGGCTGCCGTTTCGGCGACCTGTGTGTCGCCCTCGGCATGAATGTGGTGGCATTCGACCCCTACGTGCAATCGCACCTGGACTCCGTCGATTCACTCGACACGTTGTTGGAGCTTGCTGACATTGTGAGTCTGCACGTCCCGCTGACCGACGACACGTTCAATCTGATGGGTGCCGCACAGTTTGCCGGCATGAAGCCGGGAGCAGTGCTGATCAACGTCAGTCGAGGCGGCCTGGTCGATGAGAAGGCGCTGCTCGAGGCGCTCGAAAGCGGTCAGCTGAGCGGGGCAGCGCTCGATGTGGTCGAGGTCGAACCGATGCCCGAGAACCACCCGTTCCGCAGCATGCCGCAGGTACTGGTCACCCCGCACGTCGCGTACGGCAGCAGCGATGCGTTGCGCGATGCCAGATCTCGACCGGTCGAGGACATCGTCGCCGTACTGCGGGGAGAGATCCCCCGGAGCCCGGCGAACCAGCCCAAGCGCCCATGAACCCGAGGTCGTTCGTTCGTCACGTGAAGAGCGGCGTGGCCGGACCGTTCGAATCGGGTCATCCGGGCGATTAGCCACCCGATCCCGTGGATACAGAGGAGATGAGTTCCATGAAGTTGCTCCGTGTTGGGCCCGAAGGTTCTGAGATTCCGGCGGTGTTGACGGCGGATGGCAAGGTTTTCGATGCACGCCAGGCCGCTACCGAGGGCTATGGGCCGCAGTTCTTCGCGAGTGGGGGAATCGACCGCCTCGCGGCTGCCTTAGCCAACAACGAACTGGCGGTCCTCGACATCCAGGACAAGCGGCTGGGCGCTCCTGTGGCCAGACCCGGGAAGCTGATCTGTATAGGACTCAACTACGCCGACCACGCAGCGGAGTCACGGATGGCCCTTCCGGATGAGCCGGTGATCTTCGCCAAGGCATCGAACACGGTGGTAGGACCGAACGATGATGTGTTGCTTCCCTTGGGGGGCGACAAGGTGGATTGGGAGGTCGAACTCGCCGTCGTACTAGGTTCCTCCGCTCGGTACCTACC
>JBJHBB010000037.1:0-9764 GCA_050485265.1 Rhodothermales bacterium
CTTGTTGGACCGGTGCGCACCGCCCGCATTGGAGCCGGCGCCCGCAGGCGCCGGTGACCGGCGTGGATGGTCGCGAGGGCGTCGACGTCGATACTCCCGCAATGGAGCCGGCGCCCGAAGGCGCCGGTGACCCAGGGCTCAGATCGTGCCCTACGTGCCCTAGAACGCCCGCAATGGAGCCGGCGCCCGAAGGCGCCGGTGACCGCTCACCAGAAATGTTAGTCCTGACCAGGGAAAACACATCGATGTGCGAGCGGTGCTTGAAGAGAAGCGATCCTGTCTTCGCTGTGAAGTTATCAGGGAGTCAGATATACGCCTATTCCGCTTCGAACGGATCGTGGAAGGACGTGCGAGCGGTTCCTGGGATCCGGTGCGGAACCAGAGCGCTCGCACGCGAACTAGACGATCATCGGGCCTCCATCGGGAAGGCTGAAGGGTCTTGATCCGATGAACGTGAAGCAAGCGCGACCAGCCCCATCGGTCGGTCCGAGATCGACTAGAGCGACCGAATCCACGTTCAGATTCATGACTGATCGAAGCTCGAGCTCGAGGGCGATGCGTTCACGCTTGTCAAGATCGCAGACGAACACGCTGTACTGCATACGGGATCCGAAGGATCGGGCCACATCATGGACATCCCGCAGTCGTTGGTCGGTGCGGATGTCGTACGCAAGTATGTATCGGTGTCTCATCACGCTCACCTCGTGGTAAGTGCTGCGTACTGAGGTACTTCGCCGACGACGTAAGCAGCTAGAAGGCGACCCTGAAGTTCCATGAGACGCCGGTATGTGGCTTTGTAGCCGAACCAAGGATGCGTCAGCTCCGCCTCAAGGCGGCGCTCGTATGCACGAATGACCGCCCGGCGTCCGTCCTGAGTCAGCGCCACTCCTCCCGCACGAGTGACGAAGTCGCTCGGTCCGACCTCACCGTTGTTGATGACCTGGATCACCACGGAATCAGCGACGATCGACCGGAACTCCTCGGCTAGGTCCAGGGCGAGCGCGGGCCTGCCAAAGCGGGGTCGATGGTAGAACCCCAGATACGGATCGAAGCCGATTCGGAAGGTGGTGACCGTGAGATCCTTCACCAGCAGTGAATAGACCAAGGAGAGGAGTGCGTTGACCCTGTCGGTGGGCGGGCGTCGGTTACGGCCGTCGAACGCGAACTCGATCCGTGTCTTGTCGTCACGAATCATTGTGTGGAACGCCCTGTAGTAACTTCGGGCTGCCGCCCCCTCGATGCCGCGTAGGCCATCGGTGCTCTGCGCTTCCTCGGCAGCGTGGCGGAGGCGTCCGAGTCGTTCGATCGTCGTGTGTACATCAGTCCGGGAGTTGCGTCGCAGAAGGGTGCGCGAATTCGCGATCTTGCCCGCGACCATCATTGATGCGATTCCGAGACCACCCTGCCCAGCGAGCGCGACCTGGCGGCGGCGCAGTTCCACGTTCTTGGCGGGTAGACCATGCGCAATGCCCGAGAACCAACCTCCGTACGTGAAGTAGGTCACTGGAATCTCACGGGAGAACAGCCGCCGCATGGCTTGGGTGGTCACCTGGACGTTCCCGACTAGACACAGTTCCGACACATCGATCAGGCGGTTGCTCGCGATCACGGCGTCGTTCTTCTTCACCACTAGGCGTCCCTTGTCCAAGGTCACTCGAGCACCTTGCTCTTGGACATAGATCGGACGCGTGTCGCGGTCACGCGGAATGAGTCGTCGAGGGGGGAGCTTGCGCCGCTCCGCCAGACTGTTGACTTCGTCGGGGAGGCAGATGCCGACGAGCGAGCACCTTGGGCACTTTGGGCTGTCAACCAGTGGGGGAGGCACGATGTCGAGTTCAGCGACTTGACGAGCTTCGGCGAGCCGCTCGCGGGTACGTCCCACGAGCAACTCATCGAAGTCGACGGTGACACGCTGGCGTGCGCCCGCGAAGTACAGGATGCCGGTGTCACAGGAATAGCCCGCATCGCGCAGGAGCAGGCCCTGGGCACACAGCTGGATGCGTTCGGGCTCCCACGCTTTTTCGGGTATGTCAGGTGGGTTACCACGCTTAATGTCGATGGGACGAACCGAATTGCCGTCGCCCTCGATCACGTCGATGCGCGCGACGAGCCCGAGGGACTCCGATGCGAGCCGGACGGACTGCGCACGGATGAGTTCTCCGTCAGGTGGGAGCGGAGCCGACCCTCGTTCCTGATCGGCGATTCGATGGTGAAAGCGCCCTTCGACGGTGTCGTCATTGTCTTCGAACTTGGAGTCGACCCATTCCAGGTAGAACAAACGAGCGCAGTAGGCGTACTCGTTGAGCATGCGCGCCGGGATCAGCGCCGGAGCGGCCGTGTCGCCCGTATGCGTTTCCATCTCAGTCACCGATCACTCGCAAGGTCACACGGTGCGCGAATGGTTGATACGACGCGATCCGCGTCAATGGCTCAGGTCGCCGACTCGAAGTCGAAAGGTACGAACGCGCCCATGCCGAAGTGGGCGAGCGACCCGAGCACGATCGGGCCTGGTTGTGCTTCAGCGAAGTCCAGCCGGACCTGGCGCCCGGCTTTCGCTTGCGAGAGCGATTGCGACAGGCGGTGCCGGCGAAAGCGTTGCCATTGGTCGTCCAACACCGCGATCGAAACGTCGTTCTCGTTAGACGGCATCTCGCGGTAATCGAGTTCTCGCCGGATCTGATCCTCGAACCACGGAGCCCATGCCTCTCGGCGCTTTCGGTGCCGCCCAGGAACGAACGGTGTGACAGTCCGCCAGCTCGAGGATGACCGGGTGAGTTCTGGCGCACCTTTGGTCACTGATCCGGCGTACTCGAGCGCGAGGCGTATTGACGGCCCCAGCTGTTTCTGGAGGAACTCAGGCACATCGATGCGCCGGACTCCAGCCAGCGCATCGACTTCGCGCCTCGAGAAGCCGCAGGGTGCCCAAACGACGATCGTGTCTATGCGCGTGCCACCTAGGGCTAGGTAGTGGGCGTGGACGTGGTCGCGTTTTCGGCCGCTGGGTTCATCCTGTCCGTGGCCCGACAATGCAAAGCTTGGGTCGCCATGACGGCTTAGCGCTGCAGTTCTCAGAAGTTCGCTGACGAGCAACGCCTGCGTAATGGCGGGCCGCCCTCGGCCATGTACTGCGAGTCGCACGGCGTGAACACGTTGAGCTGTTCGATGCGCCGTCGACGGTGTAGCGGACATGGAGGAAGAGCGTCCTGGAACATAGGTGCGCACCGAGGTCCGGGGCGGGTGCACGCGCCGTTTCGCGTGAAGCTCCTTCGTTCGAACGATCATGGACTGGATGTCGAGCGGCTGGTCGGGGATGAGAAGTTGCACTCCTTCCACATGGAGTGGCACATCGTCGGTCAGGAGGTGCCAGTCGTCGTAACCCGCAGGAATAGCCGGTACGTGATCGAGCAGTCTTGCGCATACGATGCTCTCAGCACGGCCCAGATAGGGAATGTGATCGGCGAGTGTGGCCAAGACGGACCGACCCTCGCCGACTAACTCGGTGTCCCAGATCGTGTACATCGGGGCGCCGGGCTGGATTGCGGCCCATGCATCCAGCGCAAGATCCGTACTGGGTTTCCCGTTGCGCTTGGGATGCTCGCGATCGGGCATGTGGTGGCGGCTATGGCCGACGCCCATCGGTGGCAGTAGGTACCGCGGCGGTGCGCAAAGGTGGTTGAGAGCATCGGTGACCTGTTCTTCGTCCAAGTCAGGCCGGCGCTCAAACCACGTGGCGAGGAGTGCCCTGACGATTCGCCATGGAGACGGCGGCCACTCGATATGACCCTCGTTGACGTGGTGGCCCCAAGGCGTCGCGTGGTAGCGGCTGAAGGGGAACTCGAACTCGAGGACGATCGGCACGTTCAGCTCGCCTCCCGGATGACGGTGATGGGCCCGCCGCTGTCAATCAGGTCGGCTACCTCATCGATTCCAGTGCGTACCCGCTTCTCAAGGTCTTCGGCTGTTGGCAACGGTTCTCCGTTGGTGTCGGCGATGCCGTTGACGGTCTCCAGGTCGCATGCGGTCCGCAAACGAAGTGAGCCATCTAACAGTCGGCGTAGCTCCAGCCGGGCGATGTTGGCGAGCAGTTCGGTTGCGGAGTCTCCTAGGCCATAGGACTCGAGTTGATCGAGGTCGATGACGGCGTAGGCGATGATGTCGCGCGCGACCCAATCGGTGCGGTCGTAGGGGACCATGCCGTAGCCCTCAGTTGTGCCACCTGGGTTCTCGAGTGAACTAGACACCGGGTCCTTCTTCACACCTCCACTATGGGCTTCGCGCACATCGTGAGCCTCGACGAAGGCTGTGATTGCGCGCGGAACCTTGGGCTGTCCCTTGAAGCCCTTGTCGGAAAGGAACAGTCCATGAAGGAGGCACAGCGGATCGAGCGCAAATAGTGCATGCGCCAGCTCGCGCGGGGCACGCTGACGGTCGCTGTCGAGTCCGAGCCGGTCGCTAAGAATCTCTTGGAAGTCGTCACCGTCAAGCTTCGCCTTGCGGATATACACGGACGCGAGGCGGTGAGGCTCGACGCGCGATGAGGTCACAAAGGTGCCGTCGTTCTCGCAGACAACGACGTACGGCAGGTCACGGATGACATCGTCGGGTTCGGATGCTCCAGCTGGCCAGAGGGTGCGTTCAAGGTGATTGGCCATGGACTGGGTCGACTCAACCAATAGGGCCGTCTGCCACCCACCGTCTGCGGTAGGTCGCTCGAAGGTGGCGGCTCCGAGATTCGGGAAGCCGGTTGGTTGGAAACGGCTCCCGGCCACCGGCTGGAGGGGAATCTCGAACAGTTGTCGAAGTGCCATGATCAGGTGCTCCCAGTAGTCGTTTTCATCTTTCGTGGATCGGTCGTCGCGGCGAGTGCCGCAGAGAATGCATGGTCCGATGTGTCGACAAGTAGCGCGGCAGCCAGGCGTCGCCCATCGGTGTCGGCGCCGAGCCGATCGGCATTCGCGGGCACCGGCGCCAGACTCTCAGCACTCAATGCCACCATCGCTTCGCGGAGTACCTGGGTCATGGCAGCGCCTCCCGCAGCGAGACGCCGAGGCCAATCGGGCCGAGGTGCCAATCGCACCTCGAGCTGCGTCGCCTGATCAGCTTCCAACGGATGCCGGCTGACAGTGACGGAGCGTCCAGCAAATAGCGGTGCGAGCAGGGTCCACGCGGGCACGCTCGGCGGGTCCGCGAGTCGCACAGGCTCACGTGGCGCTGGCCATCGCCCGTAGGCGTTGATCAACCCGAGTGCACACACGAGATCGGCGATTCGCTTGCTGTCGAGGTCCCCTGCGACGAACCCTCGGATTACACTCTGGTCTACCCATGAGCCGCGGCTGAACCCGGTGGTCCTGTGTCCAGGCTCAGACTGGCCGTTGAGTGGCGCTCCATGGCGGGCGTGGATGACGTGCGCGCGAGCGGTGCTGGAAGCCAATCCAATCCGACGCGGGTCGGCAACGAGCGCAGGCCGACCGTTCCACACGAGGCGTCGCCCAACCCGCTGAATCGGTCGCAGGTGCTCGGTGAACGAGCCTCGGTACGAGCTTTCGGCACGTGCGTCGTCGCCCTTCGCGCGGTCATCGCGAAGGCTCACGAGTCCTATGGCCATGGAGAACTCTGGACTGCCATCGTCCAGGAGAGGCACCCACGCTAAAGGGTCGAGCGGCGGGCACGGATTGACCTCGTCGCGCAGCCACCTGTTGAGACCTATCAGCCGGTCGACATCGGCCGCGGCCCGCAACAGTTCGAGCAGATGCCCTCCTGCGACGCTGTCCTTGGTCGACGCCGCGACCTCGTAGCGGGCACGGTCGACAGCGTGCAGCACCTTGCGCAAGGCTCCCGGACGGCGTCCTCTTCCAGCGCGTCGGAGCCAGACATCGAGTTCACCTGTCATCTCGACGTGACGACTTCGGCGCACGGTCATGCGTCCCACCGGGACCGCAAGTGGGCTTTGGCCGAGTCGTTCAGCTATCGAAACCCGGGTGAACGCTTCCACGCCGCGGTCGACCCCTAGCGTGGCAACGGCCCGTGCCGCGTCGATTCCGGTGGTTGCCTGGTCGGCGCCCCAGCGGAGCCGTCCCTCACCGATGAGTCGCCGAAGCTCGGCGAGTGACACCCCTTGAGACCACAGAGGCAGCCAGAGCTCACTCTTGGCCGTCTCCTCGTCGGAGAGATGGCCGGCACCGACAGCTGCTGGCCGGACGGTGAATGGCATCGCGGCCACGTTGTTGCCTGATGAGCCGAGTCGACGAGCCGCTGCGCTGGCGAAGAGCAGCGAGCCTTCGAGCATCAACACGAACTGCCAAGGGTTGACGGACGACGGTCCGCCATCCAGTGTCGAGGAGTTCACGCCACCGGCCGCCCCAGGTTCGTATTGACCGACCGCTCCTCTCGAACGAGGCGCTTTGAGGTCGCCGTCGAGGAGGGCCTTCAACCACATGTGCGATCGGTTGCCGCCATGGTCGCGATCCCCGCTCTCTAGGATCGCGACTATGTGCTGGTGGAAGTTGTCGGTCAGGTCGAGGCGCCCGAGGTTCCCACCGGTCCCAAGCAGGTGCGGATACTTGACCCCTTCTGATGTGAGTACGACCGCCGCATCGAGCCAAGGAACAGCTGCGTCCGGAAGCAGTCCACGGCATTCGCGAACAATGTCTTCCTTCGAGCTGTCGAAGGCTTCCTCCTCGACGTAGCGGTCAACAATCGCGCGTGCGGCGGCGATTGACGCGCGGTAGTGCGCCAGTCGAGGTTCGTCGGACTCTTCGATGGCAGTGAGTGATTGCTCAGCTGCCTTCGAAGCCCCGCCACGTCGGAAGCCACTGCCTTTGTTCCAGGGAGCAACCAAGGGGGTGGGCTCGTAGCGTTCGAGCAGGAAGGACTCGATTCCCTCCCGGTCGAGCGAGGAGTCGATCCTGAATCCGGAACTCGACCAGCGCCCTTGCGCATCCGGGTCGACTTGCTCTGCTAGTAGGCGGAAGACGCCGAACGCCGCCAAGTAACTGCCAAGCGGCTCGGGTCTGAGGCCGGGAAGTGACACGTCCGTCATCGCGGAATCTCCATGCCGTCACTTCGTCTAATCGTGGAGGGGGAGGCGCTCGCAGCCCAGTCGCTGAGACGAACGACGGCTTCGAGGAACCCGAGGCGGAACGGGCCGAGGTCAGGACGATCCCGAAGCGTCAGGGCTAGGCGGGTCCACGACCCGTCACCACCAAAGGCCGCCGCCTGCGCGAGTGGCAGCCGCGTTGGTGCGAGTGTTCGCCCGCCGGGCAGGCTGACCGGACCAAAGCTCTCGCCGTCGATCACGCCAAGCGCCACGTATCGCCCTTCGGCGTCCGGCTCTTCCCTCTCGAGCGACCGGATCCCGAGTCGGACCCGGCCGTGATGAGCTCCGACGAGGTACGTGACCAGCCCGGGATCGTCCAACCCGTCGATCAGTGGCTTGCCCTCACCGGTCATCAACGCAAGGGCCGATATGAGTTCATGCCTGAAATGCCGACGCTCGTGGCGTGCTCTGCGGACGTGGGAGGACTTGGCCCAGATCACGGCTTCGCTTGGCTCCTCGTCGGCGCCAGCGGAACTCCGGAGGAATCGCTGAAACTCCGGGTGGGCCTTTCCAATGTCGTGAAGTCGCGCTGCCTCGACGGCTGCCTGGCCGTGCGGTGAGGCGACGTCGTGTCCAAATTCCTCCAGCAACGATTCGGTTTCGCGCGCCGTGTCGTCCAGATGGTCAACGAGAGTCACCCAGTGCCCGATCGTGCTGAGTGGATCGGCATCGGTCGCCTCTTCGTCGGCGACGTCCGAATCAGGTGTGACGGTTTCAACAGGTGTGACGGGACCCCGCGTGCGACTGTCCCATCCGACACGGTCGCTATAGCTTCCGGCGGACACATCCGCGAGGAGCACCACGCCAGGATGGAGTTCGTCGCGCTTCACTCGAGTCCAGCGGCCACTGAGGTGGTCGTGTCGCCAGAGCGGTTGCTTCCCCGCGAGACTGCGTGCCTCGCCGATCGGAACCGGACACAGCTCGTGTTGATCGAGATGTGTGTCGTCAGTTGGCCGGTCCCCGACGTACCGCCATCCCACGAACACGTCTCGGTCCACGTCGTCGCGGATGTACATCCCGATGTCGAGGTCGTCACCAGAAAGGTCCGGTGTCGTATCGAAGAGCTCGACAAGATCCTTGCGTCGGAGTACGGCATGTGTCGGGCGATGCTCGTCGATCGCGTGGCCAGCGAGTTCCTCGGATGTGAGCGATCTCCCTTCGAGTTTGGTAAGAGCCTCCTCTGTTCTTGCGAGATCCTCCTCGTCGTACGGCAGCGACTTCGGCGCCTGCATCCAGAGCAGTCGGGCCTTCTCGGTCTCGCCGTAGCGATTGCAGCGTCCGGCTCTCTGCGTGATCGAGGACCATGGAGCGACCTCGGTGACCAGGGTTGAGCTGGACACGTCGACGCCGGCTTCGAGCGCCTGGGTGGAGACGACGATCATCCCGTCCTCGCCTGGGTCAGCGGTTGCAGAGTCGAGCGCCACCTGACGGTCCCTTGGACGGAATCGTGAATGGACGAGCGCGGTCGGCACATCTGTCTCGCGGTTGAGCACTTGCGCAAGCTGCTGGCTGCGTGTGACGGTGTTGACGAAGACGAGTGTTCGCGTACCAAGGCGGTGTACCTTCAGAATCGCTCGTGCGACCTCCGAAGCATCAGAAGCGTCCGAGACGTCGAGCCGACCCACTGTTCGCGTTGCAGACAGCCGCTCCGCCAGCGGCGATGTGGTCCGGTCGCTCCCATCGATCTCGATCGCGTGGGCGACGTCCGGCGCATCCACGGTGGTGAGCCAGTCGTCGTCGACGGTGGCGGACATCCACATAGATCGCGTGGGCAGACTGGTGCCCAGGGTGTCTCGGAGCACCTGAAGCTGCCGCGACGTCGTGAGGGCCGGCCCGAACAGCTGGACTTCGTCGAAGACCCACTGGGTGCCGTTGTTGACCATTCCGAAATCGATCGGCCAGCCGAATCGGTTCGATGCGTAGCCGCGGTTGAGAGCTCGACTCAAGAGCATGTCGATCGAGCCGACGAGGATTGCATCGCGCGCGGGCGTGTTCTTCCACGCACCAGCCTCCGCCTTGCGGCCACCCATCAACACGTGAAGGCCGACGTGACTTCTGAGGTCCAACGCGTCAAGCCAAGCATCGACGACATGGTGGATCTGGTCGACGAGCGTTCGCATTGGCAGTGCGATAATGAGCCAGCGCGGTGTCGAATCTCGCACCTCCGGGTCGGGATGTGCGCGCCTGCGCCAGAGCCACGGGAGGACGGCAGCTGCCGTCTTTCCGGATCCCGTGGGTGCACGAAGCAGCTCGGGAAGTCCTGTGCTGGCGAGCTGGCGCTGATAGGGATACGGAGTTCCCCCTGTCGCCTGTGCGAAAAAGCTGTCGAAGTCCACAGGCCCCCTCCGCTTCGACCTCGAATGCCGCGATTGGTCCAGAGTATGTGGACTGGGTGTGACAATGCGTCGGGTTTCGGCCTGGCGTGACAGCGCCAGACCCGAGGCTGCAGGTCTTCGAACATGCTGAGCTAGCCTCTGCAGCTCCGGCGACACTCGTCCTCTCAGGTCTTGCGAAGTGTCCGGGACGTCCGTACGACGTGGAGTGGCTCGCGGCGCTCGGCCGCGACGTCGAACGGCTCGTACTGTCCCGTGCGGTCAGCCTGCACGCGCAGGACCGGGTGCTGCTCAACGGCAGCCGGACGGTCGTCCTGGGCTGAGCGAACCTCGCC
>JBJHBB010000038.1:0-9753 GCA_050485265.1 Rhodothermales bacterium
CGCTCGTCAGGGGCAGGGCGAAGTTCTCGGTGATCAGCTTGATGGAGTTCGAGACCTGGTGCTCGCCGCCCAGCATGACGATGACGCCGCTCGATAGGCCGCCCTCGGCCACGGCGGCTCCCAGCCCCAGCGTCACCGCCGAGGCCTGGCTGCCGTAGGTTACCAGGCCGTAGCCGATGCCGCCGGTGGTGCTCTCACCCTCGAACCAGACGCCCACCCCGGCAGCACCGAGCGCTACCGACACGTTCTGGCGTTCCAGTACGGTGACTTTCGGCGCGACGTACCACACACGGCCGAAGGCACCGGGCAGGAGAATCGTACCGCCGGCCAGACTGAGCGCGTCCGTGACTCCGTAACCGACGAATGGAACGAATAGCTGATAGACCGCCAGGTAGCCGTCGCCCGCGTTCAGGGAGCGCGCGGTGGGACTGAATAGGAGGCGGGTTCGGTTCGGGTCGTACATCACCACACGTCCGTCCTCGACTCGCCCCTCGAAGGCCATCATCCGCCGGATCTGTCCGCGCTCAACGGTCATCTCGACGCCGCTGGCGGTCCGCAGCGTCACGGCCGCGTCGGTCTCCGCAACGACGGTGCCTATCAGAACGGAGCCGTCGGTGAGCTCAACTCTGAGGAGCGTGTCGTCGGCGGTAACCTGCGCGGTGGCGGCGGCACAAAAAAAGACGGCGACGAGAATCGCCGACGCCAGGATTTTGCCGGAGGCAGGCATCGCGGAAGGGGTGTGTGGAAGGACGCCGGATACGGCGCCGCGAGCCAGGCTCAAGTATCGCCCGGAGATAAATTTTCCAGCCGCGTCAGCACCGGCTGGGGGACGAAGCTTGATATGTCCCCACTCCAGCGATGGATTTCGCGCACGAGCGAGCCCGACGTGAAGGCGTGCTCCTCGCTAGGCATCAGGAAGACGGTCTCCAGCTCCGGCATCAGGCGTCGGTTTGCCAGCGCCATGCGGAACTCGTACTCGAAGTCGGATACCTGACGCATGCCGCGCACGAGCGCGACTGCGCCCGCGCGCCGAGCGTGGTCCACCAGCAGCCCCTCGAACTCCACCACCGAGACCTGCTGTCGCTCCGCGGCGGACCAATCCTCGATGCTCTCCAGGATCATTGCGACGCGATCCGTTCCGTTGAAAAGCGTGCGTTTCGAAGCATTGACGGCTACCGTCACTTCGACGCGGTCGAAGAGCTGCAGCGCGCGCCGCAACACGTCGAGGTGACCGAGGGTCACCGGGTCGAACGTGCCTGGGTAGAGGGCGAGACGAGACATATCGAGGGGGATCGCGGCCAAGATAGCGGGTATCGTCGACAGGAAATCCCCGATCTGCCCGATCGGGAGAGCGTTTTTCGCCGCGTCCGCACGTCCGGAAGGAACACGGAGCACACGCAATACCGTAGAGATTTTTATACTACGGCCGGGCGCCACCCTCGTCGCCCGCCAATCACCTACCAACCGTACCCGACCATCGCAAGACGACAGCAACGGCCGCAGCAGCAGCGCGGCCCCCAGACCCGCGTAAACGACCAGATCCGATCAGCGAAGATCCGCGTCGTAGACCCTGAAGGAGAGCACGGCATTTACGAGCGCGACGCCGCCATCGAGCTGGCACAGCAGCGCGGGCTCGACCTCGTGGAAGTTTCCCCCGACTCCGATCCCCCCGTGGCGCGGATCATGGACTACGGGAAGTACCGCTACGAGCAGCAGAAGAAGGAGAAGGAGCAGCGCAAGAAATCGGCCAGGGTCGAGCTCAAAGAGGTCCGCTTCCGTCCGAACACGGACGACCACGACTTCCTGTTCAAAACCAAGCACGCGCGCGAATTCCTGACCGATGGCAACCAGGTGAAGGCCTGGGTCCAGTTCCGCGGCCGCGACATCGTCTACAAGGACCGCGGCGCCGAGCTGCTGGCCCGCTTCATCGAGGAGCTCCAGGACATCGCCAAGATCGAGCAGGAGCCTAAGATGGAAGGTCGACGGATGACGGTGATGCTGGCGCCGGACCGCAAGAAGGGGTAGAGGCAAGGGGTCAGGCACTCGTTTTTCACCTCTACTACTTCGCGAGCCGCTGCGCACGCGAGTAGTTTGGCTCTCTTTGCACGGGGCGCCCAGGCGCCCTTTTCCACGCACTGCGCCCGGAGTCCCTCATGCCCAAGATGAAGTCCAACAGCGGAGCCAAGAAGCGCTTCGCGCGGACCGGGACCGGCCGGCTCAAGCGGCAGCGGGCGTTCTCGAGCCACATCCTGACCAAGAAGTCGCCCAAGCGCAAGCGCCGGCTCCGTCAGGACACGCTCGTGAACAAGTCCGACGAGAAGCGGATCAACCGCCTGCTCGGCTGAGCCACGCCCGGCACGCCAGTTTCCACCCACGCCTCAACCGGAGTTCTAACAAATGCCACGCGCAAGAAACCTCGTGGCTTCCCGTCGCCGTCGCCGCAAGCTGCTCAAGCTGGCGAAGGGCTACTGGGGTCGTCGCAAGAACGTCTATACGGTTGCGAAGCACTCCGTCGAGAAGGCACTGCAGTACCAGTACCGTGACCGCCGCCAGCGTAAGCGGCAGTTCCGTCGCCTGTGGATCGCGCGTATCAACGCCGCCGCACGCCTGAACGGTACCACGTACTCGCGCCTGATCGCCGGTCTCCGCAAAGCGGAAGTCCCGCTGAACCGTAAGGTCCTGGCCGACCTCGCCATGCACGATGCGGAAGCGTTCAAGAAAGTGGTCGAGACGGCAGAGGCCTAGGCCCGCCACTCGACCGATTCCCGTCCCGCCCGGCCCTGAGCCCGGCGGGACGATCTGTTTCTGGCGGTGAAGGATCCGAGGACGGCCGGCGCGGTCACCGGTAGTTGGTAGGTTCCGATCCATGAACTCGAGCGCCCGCTCCCCCATCACCCGCACCATGACGCTACCGCTTCACGACGAGATCGAACTGATCCGGCAGGAAATCGACGGGGCCGAGCTGTCAGACGCCGACGCCGTCGAGCGCTTTCGCATCGCGTTCCTTGGAAGGAAGAGCGGACGGCTGACGGCGCTGTTCGCCCGTATCGGAGAGGTGGAGCCACAGGATCGGCGGGAGACGGGGCAGCGCCTCAATGCATTGAAGCAGGCCGCCGAGGCCCGCATCGACGAGGCGCAGCAACACCTTGCTCAGGACGGGTCGGACGTCACGCTCGACATCGACGTCACGCTTCCCGGCCGCGTGCCGCCGCCGATGGAGGCCGGCTCACTGCACCCCCTCACCCAGACCCTCCGCGAGATCGAGCGCATCTTCGGCGCCTTCGGGTTCTCGGTCGCCGAGGGGCCCGAGATCGAGACCGACTGGCACAACTTCACGGCGCTCAACTTCCCCCCGGACCACCCGGCGCGGGACATGCAGGACACGCTCTTCGTGGAGCCGCCGCCGCCCGACGGCCGCGGCATCGTGATGCGCACCCACACGTCTCCGGTACAGATTCGCGTGATGGACGGCCGCCAGCCGCCCTTCCGCGTTATCGCACCGGGGCGCGTCTATCGCAACGAGGCCATCTCGTACAAGAGCTTCTGCCTCTTCCATCAGGTCGAGGGCTTCTACATCGACGAAGGCGTGACCTTCGCGGACCTCAAGGAGCTCCTCAACGTGTTCGCACGGACCCTGTTTGGGGATGACGTCACCACCCGGTTCCGCCCGAGCTTCTTCCCCTTCACCGAGCCGTCGGCGGAGATGGACGTGTGGTGGGAGGACGAGAACCTCGACGGTGGCCGCTGGATGGAGATCCTCGGCTGCGGCATGGTCGACCCGGCCGTCCTCGAGAACTGCGGCATCGACTCTGAGGCGTTTACGGGATATGCCTTCGGGATGGGCGTCGAGCGCATGGCGCAGATCAAGTTCGGCGTCTCCGACATCCGCCTGTATTACGAGAACGACGTCCGCTTCCTCCGCCAGTTCTAAGGCCAGCCTGGGCCAAGCCTCCCTCCCCGATGAAACTGTCGTACAACTGGCTCACGGACTACGTCGACCTGGCGGGAATGCCCGCCGAGGAGGTCGCGGACACGCTCACGATGCTGGGCCTGGAGGTCGACGGCATCGAACGCATTGGGTCGAGCTTCGACGGTGTGGTCGTGGGCCACGTCCTCGAGGCGAAGCCGCATCCCAACGCCGACCGCCTGAAGCTGTGCTCGGTGGATCTGGGTGACGGCGCGCCCGTGCAGGTCGTCTGCGGTGGTCCCAATGTGGCCGCGGGCCAGCGCGTCCCGGTGGCGCAAGTGGGGACGACGCTCATGCTGCCCTCGCGGAAGTCGCCGGGCGAGCTCGAACCGGTCACCCTGACGAAAGCCAAGATCCGCGGGGAGGCTTCCAACGGGATGATCTGCTCTGAGTCCGAGCTCGGCCTCAGCGACGACCACTCGGGGATCATGGTCCTCGACGAGGACGCCCCCCTCGGGCAGCCGATCGACCAGTACCTCAAGCACCGTGGTCAGCACAACTCGGACGTCGTCTTCCACGTGGCGATCACTCCGAACCGCCCGGATGCGACGAGCCACGTCGGCGTGGCGCGGGACCTTGCAGCGGCGCTTGGGAAACCGCTGAGCATGCCGTCGGTCGATCAGCGCCCTGCCGGTACTTCTCCCACGGTAAGCGTGACGATCGAAGACGAGGACGCGTGCCCGAGGTACGTCGGTCTTGTCGTGCGCGGTGTCACCGTGGCGCCCTCGCCCGAGTGGCTGCAGGACCGTCTGCGTGCAGTCGGCCTCCGCCCGATCAACAACGTCGTGGACGTCACGAACTTCGTGATGTACGAGGTCGGCCAGCCGCTGCACGCCTTCGACCTGGCGAAGCTCGCCGGCAGCGGTGACCATCAGGCCGCCATCGTGGTCCGGTCGACCAGCGGTGAGCAGTCCTTCACCACGCTCGACGACCAGAAACGCACCCTCCCCCCGAACACGCTGTTGATCTCGGACGCTCAGCGGCCCGTAGCCGTGGCCGGCGTTATGGGTGGACTCGATTCGGAAGTCACGGATCAAACCACCGACGTCCTGATCGAAAGCGCCTACTTCGAACCTTCCGGAATCCGCAAGACGGCACGGGCGCTGTCGCTCCAGACGGACTCGTCATACCGATTCGAGCGCGGCGCCGACCCGCAGATCCAGGCCTGGGCGGCCAATCGTGCGGCGGACCTCCTGGTGGAGCTCGCCGGCGGAACCGCGGAAGCGAACGTGGTCGACGCCTTTCCGTCTCCACCCTCCCCGCTGCAGCTGGAACTCAGGCCGCAGCGCGTGGGGGCGCTCCTGGGCGTCGACATCGCGGCCGACGAGATCGACCGGCTCCTGACGGCGATCGGTTTCGAGGTGACCAGGCCGGGAGAGTCTCTCTCGGTTGTGGTGCCCTCCTTCAGGCCGGACGTCGAGCGTGAAGTGGACCTGATCGAGGAGGTCGCCCGTCTGCACGGCTACGACAACATCCCCCTTCCCGGCCGGATGACGCTCCCGAGCGTTGCCCCGCGGCTGGACGCCCGGCGTGCCGCCCGCGCGGAGGCCGCAAACCGCCTCGCCGGAATGGGCCTTCGTGAGTTGTACGGCAACACGCTGCTCCCGGAGGAGGTGGCCTCGCGATATGCCGTTCCGCCGTTCGCCGATTCAGAGGCCGACGCGGTCGTCACGGCCAACGCGATTAATCGCGACATGGCCGCGCTGAGGCCGAGTCTGCTTCCGGGCGTTCTCAACATCATCGCGCACAACCTCAACCGAGGTGCGTCATCGCTGAGGCTTTTCGAGTTCGGGCACGTTTTCTCGAAGGACGCCTCCGCCACCGACGAACCCGTGCAGGGATACCGCGAGCGCGAGTCCCTAATTATTTCGATGACCGGCGATGCAAGTAGCGCCGGCTGGGCGGAGCAGCACCGGTCGCTCGACTTCTTCGACCTGAAGGGCATCGTGTCTCAGCTTTTCGAGGCACTGGGCGTGCCGGATCTCTCTGAGACTGTGCGACAGGCCAGCGGTGTGCTGAGCTACGGCCTCGACGTTTCGATCGACGGCACCACCGTCGGCACACTTGGCCGCGTGGCAGACGAGACGGCCCGGTATCACGACATCGAGGCGGAGGTCTTCTTTGCCGAGATCGACTGGACCGCGACCGCTGAGCTGGTTGCCGAACGGTCCGCCCGCCGCTACACCCCGATCCCCCGCTTTCCCGAAAGCGAGCGTGACATCGCCCTGGTAGTCGATGAAAACGTCAGCGCTGGCCACGTACTTGAGACGATCCGGGAGACGGGCGGCTACCTGCTGCGCTCTGCCAGGATCTTCGACGTGTATCGCGGGGACCGCCTCCCGGCCGGGAAGAAGAGCATCGCGTTCGGCCTGCGATTTGGCGGCGACCGCACGCTCAAGGACAAGGAAGTCGACCGGCAGGTGCAACGAATCGTGGCTGTGGTCGAGGCCGACTACGCCGCGACGCTGCGCTCCTGAAACCCGCGTCCGACGGCGAGGCACTGTATATTGGAGTGGCCGCTCAGGCCCACTCGCCACGCCACCGATGTCTGCAGACGGGAAACGCTCAGGCCAGGATCACGGACCCGACGGCACGTCGAGTCTCGACAAGGGCGCGCCGCTGGCCGCGATGGCTCAGCTTCGTGAACGGGTGACACGCGCCGTGACTGAGATCGAGCGGCTGCGCGGTGAGAACGAGCACCTCGCCAGACGAGTCGAGGAGTTGGCTGCACGGCAGCCCGCCAGCCCGGACGGCAGCGGCTCCCAGGTGGCATTCGACTTCGGCGGCGATGCCTCCGAGGTCAAAGAGAAGGTGCAGGGGTTCATCGATGCCCTTGATCGGGCCCTCGCGGTGCACCAGAATCCCAATCCATCGTCCTCGCCCGAATCGGCCTGAAGCAGCGAAGCCACATGGACGTCACGATCCGAATATCGATCAACGGCAGAGAATACCCCCTGCGCGTCAGAGCCGGCGACGAGGGCTTCACTCGCGAGATCGCGGACCTCGTCGACCAGCGCGTTCGGGATGCCGGACGTCAGGCACCCGGCCAGCCCGACCTGACCCATACCGTTATCGCGGCCCTCGCCCTGGGCGAGGAGTTGCTTGCGGCGAGACAAGAACTTGACGAGCTTCGTAGCGCGCTGCTCGACATGGTCCAGCTCACGGACCGCCTCGACGCCGCGCTCTCAGAAAACCGCGGCGACGGCGCTGACGTCAGCGCTCGAGCCGCGATGACTAGCAGTGCCGGTGCCGAAGCTTCTCGCGAAGCCTCCGGCACCACCTCCCACGCCGACGCTGACAGTAACGAAGGACCGCCCGCCAACCGCCTCCCCGAGGAACCGGGCGGAGATGCGTAGGACCGTCGGCTTCAAACAATCCGAAAACTCCCCGAGGAACACCTGACATCCTCCCGCCATACCCGAAACCGCCCGGCGAACGGCTGACGTCGCTAGCCGGGCTCTTCACCGGTCTGTAGTATCGTACGTAAGAAGCCTGACAACAATAGCAAGAGGGAGCCACCCTTCGAGTCTGACTCCAGGCCACCCGGCGGCCTAGCCGCCGCGCCGCGAAAGCGGTACCGTGGAAGGAATGAGGGCTCGAGCGGCGCCCACTGTGTATGAAGAGAGGCTTCTTCATTCACACTGCAGGCTGGTGACATTTCCCGGTGAGGGCGGCCGGGCGCACGAGCGCCCCGCTGCCGCCCCGCCGCGAATTCTGGGGATTGCGAGCGTCGGGCCTCGGCTGCGAACGCCATCATGGATCCGACGACCCTCGCGCTGGCCGCGATAGGGCTCGCCGCCGCTCTCGGCGCGGGCTTTGCCCTGGGGCGTGTCGTCTCGGTAGGACGCGCGCAGCGCCGACTCGAAGAAGTCCGCCGGACGCTAGAGGACCTGACAGACCGCGTCCGCTCAGACGCCGACGAGTTCAAGCGAGATTTCGTGACGCGCGTCGAAGTGCGCCAGGCGAGCCTGGAAGCCGACCTCCGTACCACGAGACAGACCCTCGAGAGCGAGCGGCTGCAGCTGCAGATCCGGGAAGAGGAGCAGAAGGCCCGCATCGGACGGATCCGCCAGCGCCTGGTCCAGCGGCAGGAGAAACTGAACCGCAGGAT
This sequence comes from Rhodothermales bacterium, assembly GCA_050485265.1. Lineage (GTDB taxonomy): Bacteria > Bacteroidota > Rhodothermia > Rhodothermales > JANQRZ01 > JBJHBB01. The sequence goes on from JBJHBB010000038.1 coordinate 8,079, forward strand.
CAAGCGGGTCGAGGCCCACGAGCGCGCTCTGGCCGCGGCTGTCGAAGCCATCGAGGCACTGCAGGAGGAAGCCGAAGCACGGCGTGCGGAAGCCGACGAGCTCCAGGCGAGCGTGCAGCAGTTGGCCAAGCAGGCTGGTCGCCGGCAACAGGAGCTCGCCGCTCGGGAGCGAGAGTTGGAGCAGAATGAGCGTCACGTGTCCGCGGCCTCCGAGAAACTGGATCGCCTCGTCGAGGACCACGTGCGCAAGCTCGAGTCGGTCACCGGCATCAGCCGCCAGGAGGCCCTCCAGCGCCTGGTCGAGGAGATGGAGGAGCAGGCCCGCCTCGAGGCTGCGGCCACCGTCAAGGACGTGCGCGACGAGGCGCGCCTGGTCGCAAACCGAGAGGCGCGCAAGATCATCCTCACCGCCATTCAGCGGACGGCCGCGTCCAACACGATCGAGAACACCGTCTCGGTGGTTCAGCTCCAGACCGACGACATGAAGGGGCGCATCATCGGTCGCGAGGGACGCAACATCCGCGCATTCGAGGCTGCCACCGGGATCGAGGTCGTTGTTGACGACACGCCAGAGGCCGTCATCCTGTCCGGCTTTGATCCTGTCCGTCGCGAGGTGGCGCGGATTTCGCTTGAGCGTTTGATCCAGGACGGCCGCATTCATCCCGCCCGAATCGAGGAGATCGTCGAGAAAACGCGCTCCGAAATCGACGACGAGATAGTCGAGGCCGGTGAGCGCGCTGTAATCGAGCTCGGGCTGCACGGCCTGCATCCTGAACTGATTCGCCTGGTTGGTCGCATGAAGTTCCGCTCCAGCTACGGCCAGAACCTGCTGTCCCACTCCATCGAGGTGGCGCAAATCGCCTCGATCATGGCTGCCGAGCTCGACCTCGACGCGCGCAAGGCACGACGCGCGGGCCTGCTCCATGATCTCGGTAAAGTAATCGAGGGCGAACTGGAAAGTCCCCATGCGATCGTGGGGATGGAGTACGCGCAGCGCTACAAGGAGCACCCGGACGTATGCAACGCGATCGGGGCGCACCACGACGAGATCGAGATGACCACGCCGATCTCTCCGCTGGTTCAGGCCGCGGACGCTATTTCAGGAGCGCGACCCGGTGCCCGCAGGGAGGGCCTTGAGAACTACGTCCAGCGACTGACGGCTCTCGAGGCGCTCGCAGGCTCTTTCGAGGGCGTCCAGCAGGTCTATGCCATCCAGGCCGGACGCGAGCTGCGCGTCATCGTGAACCACGATCTGGTGAGCGACAATCGCGCGGCGGCCATGGCAGCGGAAATCTCGCGTCGCATCGAGCAGGAGCTGCAGTATCCCGGCCAGATCAAGGTCACTGTCATCCGCGAAGTCCGCAACGTGGCCTTCGCCAAGTAGGCTCCAGCCGCACCGAGCGACAGGTCGGCAAGAAGCGGTGAAACCACGCCATAAGACCTCCTTCGTGCCTTATCCTGCAGCCTCGAGGCGTTATCGCCGCAGCGCAGTGGTGATCGATCTCATCGACTGCGGACCACCACGATTACTTAATCCATGCTTGGAACCGTCGGCAGCATCCTGATCCTCGTCGCATTCGTGGGGACGATCCTGGCCGGAGTCGCTTTCTTCCTGGCCGTCCGGCGGCGTGAACTCGAGGGGCCCTTCGTCACGCTCGGCCGCCGCAGCTGGTAC
>JBJHBB010000039.1:0-9738 GCA_050485265.1 Rhodothermales bacterium
CGTTGAACCGGACTACTCGAGGCGCCGTTCGCAGCGCCCAGATCGCAAGATGAGCCCAATGACTCGAATCCCCAACTCGTTCCCTGCCGTCACATTCATTGCTGCACTATTTGCGGCGTTGGCTCTTTCCGGCTGCGATCGAGGGAGCGCTCAACGAGACTTTGAAGTCGAGGCGTCGCAGCCGCCGCAGGGTTACACCGAAACTGACGAGAGCGGCAACCTCATCGGCGATCCTGATCCGGACGACTGGCGGACGGCGCCCCTGTTTCCAGGCGTGATCGTGAATCCGGCCTTCCCCAACCCCGTGCCGCCCGGATTCACCGGCGAGGTGCAGGTCGACGTGATCGTTCCTTTCACTAGCTCGATCGCAGGCGGTATCGATCTGCTGATCTACGACCCTCGCCCGCCGCAGCCGCGAACGGGATTACTGACTCGAATCCCGCCGGACGAGCTCTTCGAGATCAACTCCCTGCGTTTCACCCGCGGGTCCGTCCAGATTGCGCTCACCGTACCTGACGCGAGCGGCTTTTACAGGCTGTTTGTCCAGGACGGTGCGGGGAGGTTGATCTCCTACGGCGATCTCTGCGTCAACGACTATCCCTGCGAATCCTTCTGAGTCAGGTCAGAGATCTTGTGGAAGTGCGACAGCCGGGCTGTCGCCGACGACCGTTGCCCAAGGTCGCACCTCCCAGGACTTCACGAGTCCATTGATCACGTAAGGATCAGCACGAGCGAAGTCCTCGACCGGACCCGGGTCGCCAATTCGGAAAAGCAACACGGCCTGGTCGGTTGGCTCCAGAAGTGCTCCGGCAAGAAGAAGCTCGCCCCGTTGGTACGCCTCGCGGGCGTGGCGGATGTGCACGGACCTGAACTCACCCCGGCGCTCCAGATAATCTTCGGTGACGTGATAGATCAGGAGGAAGTGCACAGTACGTCAGGGCGATGGCGACGGCGACGGCGCGCCCTCATCGGCACGCCGCTGGAGGAGGTCGAAGTATCGCTTGATCAGTTCCTTATAGTCGGGAGCATATCCTGATTCGAGCGCCCGGATGAGGTCCCGACGAAGTCTGTCGACCTCGTCACGCTCGGGTAAGTCGGTCGGCGCAGTAGAGGGAGGATGGTCGTCGGGCGTGGTCCCTTCTCGCTCCTCGCGCTGGCCGCGCTGATTCAGCGACTCATGGGCTTCCAGGAGACGGGTGAGGATGCGCTCCTGGCGCTCGCGGACGTCACGATTGAGTCGACCGCTCTCTAGCTGTCGCGCGACGGCCTCCATCTCCTCGGCGATTCGTTGCAGTTCGCTGCGCGTCTGTGAATCGAGATTGCCCTGCTGAATCAAATCCTCGAGCTGTTCCTGGAGTCGCTGTTGCTGCTCGCGCATCTGCTGGAGGCGCTGCTGCTGATCGACCGAAAGCCGTTGACCCTGCATGTCGTTCAGCATCTGCTGGATCTGGTCGTTGAGCATCTGCTGCTCCCCGCTCATCTGCTGCAACTGCTGGAGCATCTGCTGCAGCGACATCTCGCCGGCACCGCCACCCTCACCGCCCGACATCTGGTCGAGCAGGTCCGCCAGCAGCACGGCCAGGTCGTTCAGCGACGTCATCGCGCCTTTTTGATGGCCGGCGGCTTGCGGCGGCTGGCGGTCGGCGAGGCGCTCGGTGGCCTGACCCATTTCGCGAATCGCGCCGCCCGCGCGTTCCTGAATGGCCCTCTCCATCTGGGGGATTTCGCGCGCCAGCGCGTTCAGGGAGTCGACCACCATGGACAGGCCCCCCGCTAGGTCGACCTGCTGTGCAGCATGCTGACGAACAGCGGGACTGTCGGGGCGCTGGCCGGCGACTCGGTCCCTAAGGCCCTCCTGCTCAAACGAGAGGGTGAGGACATTCTCGAGCGCGCGCCGCACTCCCGTGACGTTTCGCTGCTGTTGCTGGCCGCGCATCTGACTACCCATTTCCGAGAGCGCCTGCTGCATTTCCTGCATCATCTGCTGGAGTTGCTGCTGGCCCTCTTGAGCGTCCTGTAGCTGTCCGTCCTGGAGCTGCTGCTGGTTGTTCTGCATCTGCTCCATACCATCCTGGAGCTGCTGTTGCATATCCTGAAGCTGCGGGGCCATCTGATCACGCCCCTGCTGCTCGAGGCTCTCCTGGAGTTGCTGAAGCTGTTCCTGCAATGCCTCCGCTGCTTCCTGAGCGCGTTGCTGCTCCTCGGCAAGGCGGTCTTGCTCCGCCTGTCGGGCCTCATCCGACATTTCACCATCCTGCTCGAGGTCGCCGGTCTCCTCAGCCAGTCGCTCTTCCTGCTGTGCGATGTCGGCGGCCCGAGCGGCGGCCTCGTCGAACTCTCGTGCCGTCCTCAGCCGTTCGAAAAGCTCGAGGGCCCGCTCGATGCGCTCCCTGAACTGCTGTTCGTCGAAGTCGAATTGATCCATGGACTGGAGCATCTGCTCCAGGTCCATGTCCTGCATCGCCTCTTGCAGTTGCCGCAGTTGCTCAAGTAGCTCAGGATCCGCGATCTCCTCGATCACACGCTGAAGCTCCTCATAAAGGCGCGCGGTCTCCTCGGTGACGAGGTCGTTTTCGCGCATGCGATCGAGCACTTCCTGCATCTGCTGAGCAGACTCCTCGACCATCTGCTGCATTTGCTCCTGCTGCTGCATGAGGCGCTCGAGCGACCGCTGGTCCTCCCAGTCAGCCTCCTGATTCCGGAGGATCTGTTGCCGAAGCTCGTCGAACTGGGAGCGCGTCTCTTCCGCCTCGTCGCGCATCTGTTCGAGCGTCCCCCTGGAACGGTCTTCGGTCTCGTCTAGGCGGTCGAACTGCTCACTTACGGACGGGAATCGCAGGTGGTGGACGCCCGTGGTAGCACTCTGGTAACCGGCAACCGAGTTGTTGTCCCACACCTCGACGTAGAATGCGACCGCATCGCCGGGACGAAGCTCCAGTCCAGCCGTGCCCAGGAGCCACTCCCGACCGATGTCCTGGTCGAGCAGGTCCGGCTGAATCTGAATGGGCAGCTCGCGGAACTCAGACTCGACGGCCGATCCGTTGCGCTCCGCGAGTCGATAGAAGAGTGCAGCACGCGAGAATCCAAAATCGTCGGTAACGCGTGCCGCAACGCGGGTGACGAGGCTCTCGGTGAGGGTGCGATCGACGGGTTCGAGGAGCCGTATCTGCGGCGGAGCGTCGGAGAGAGGGCGGATGCTGTACGGAATGGGATCCGCATTGACATGGCCCTCGCTGCTGCGAAGACTGACGCGATAAGTGTCAGGAGACCGGACGACGAACCGACCGGTCGCCTCTCGCCCGCGCGATTGCAGCGCTACCGCGTTACCGGAATCGAAGATGAGGGCGGCGCTATCGGCCCGGGCTCCCTCTAGTTGGACGGAAATGTCAACCTGCGTGCCTGGCAGCGCGTTAATGTCGCCCGCGTTGGCAGCGAGTCGCTGCGGCGGAAGGCCGGTGTATCGCGGAGGACGGAGCGTCACCTGGAGCGACCCCACCACCGGACGGCGATGGACCGTGACGCTGTACCATCGGCTGCTGATGCCTTCGGCCACGGCTCGGTACTCGAACGAGTTACGGACGTTTTCTTCCGTGTGGCGGTAGGCTCCGTCGTCGCCTGCTACGAGTCGCAATTGTGCGGCGCGCTCCTCGCCTTCGCGGCGAAGCTCGAGCATCAGCGATCGGGGTTGGCTGTATCCCGCGGCATGCACTTCGATGTCGACGTTGCCGCCGTGTACGACTTCCGCATCGCCTGGCGAGAGACTGAGGACAAAGGGAGCAGGCGGTGCGAACTCGGCAGTTGGCGTGAACAAGCGCTGCAGTCCATCCCCGAACAACCCGGGGGCCACGAGCAGAGCGAGCAGCACGCCGGCAACCGGGGCCGCTGCGACCGGCGCGACGCGGCGGATAGGCTCTCGATCCTCGATCCGCTCGAATGGCACTGGCTCCACCTGACGTGCCAGCATCTGCACGGCGCCGTCGAGCAGGCGGGGTGAGCTTTTTGCGCTGCGGCCATCTGCAATGTCGAGCAGGTTCTGGAGACGATCGGCGACTTCCGGGTAGCGCTTGCCGGCGAGTGTGGCCAGCGCCCGGTCGTCCATCCCAGGGAGGATGCCGGCCGAGCGAAGGATCGGTAGCAGGACCAGCCACCCCAGCGCGCCGATCACGCCAAGGAGGATGGCGGCGAGCGCTATCGTCCGACCTGTGGATCCCAGCCAGAAGATTCCCTCCACAAACCCGCCGACACCGATCAACGTCGCGGCGATGCCCAAGGTCACCAGAAGTCCGAACACGACATGCCCGAGGGTGGCTCGCCGCCGCGCGACGCGGAGGCGCTGGCGAATAGACTCGATCAGTTGAATGGAGTACTCGGACATGAGGCGGAGGGCGTGCCTTCGAAACTAAGGCGCGAGCGTAGCCGTGGCGTGAACGCTGCCTGGGCACCTCACATTGCGTTAAGGACAACATTGAAAACGCATTCGTGAGGTGGCTCGTAGATACATTCGAGACCCCGTCTCCAATCTCCTGGCCACCTCGGAAGTCCATGAATGAGATGATCGCAGTCATCCTCGGCGGCGGCGCCGGCACGCGGCTCCATCCTCTCACCCGCGACCGCTCCAAGCCCGCGGTGCCCGTCGCGGGCAAGTACCGGCTGATCGACATACCCATATCGAACTGCGTCAACTCGCACGTCGAGCGCATCTTCGTGCTCACGCAGTACAACTCGGCCAGTCTGAACCAGCACATCGCGAGGGCCTATCGATTCGACCGCTTCCGTAGCGGCTTCGTCACGGTGCTGGCTGCGGAGCAGACGCCGCACTCGGCCGACTGGTATCAGGGCACGGCCGATGCCGTTCGACAAGTCCTGCACCACGTCCGCAGCTTTCCGCACGACCACGTATTGGTGTTATCCGGGGATCAACTGTATCGCATGGACTATCGCAAGCTGCTTGCCTTCCATGAGGAGCGCGATGCCGAGGTGACGATCGCCACGATACCGGTGGTGGCGGAAGAGGCCTCCGACTTTGGCATTCTCAAGACCGACGAGCGCGGCCGAATCACGACCTTCAGGGAGAAGCCCGCAATCGACAAACTGGAGGGCCTGGATAGTCCCGTGGCACCCGAGTTGGCCGCACAGGGCAGGCACTACCTGGCTTCGATGGGGATCTACATCTTCAATCGCTACCTCCTGGGAGAACTGCTGGATGAGTTCTCGTCGGCGGTGGACTTCGGGAAGGAGATCATCCCCGGAGCAATCTCTGATCGTCGCGTGTTCGCCTACCCGTTTGCGGACTACTGGAGCGACCTGGGCACGATCCGTTCCTTTTACGAGGCCAACCTCGATCTGGCCTCACCGCAGCCCGCCTTCGACCTCTATGATCCCCACGCGCCGATGTACACCAATGCGCGTATGCTTCCTCCGGCGAAGGTCGAGGACTGCAACATCAGGCACGCGCTGATCGCCGAAGCGGCAGTCGTGACGGGTAGCGTGGTCGATGAGGCTGTGATCGGTACCAGGTCCTACATTCAGGGCGATTGCACCATTCGTCGGTCCGTCATCCTCGGGGCGGACTACATCCCCTGGCACGACGGTCGAGACTATCAGCCCGACGCGCCGGACAGCCCGGGAATCGGTGAGGGAAGTGTCGTCGAGAATGCCATCATTGACAAGAACGTGCATATCGGTGCCGGCAGTCGGATCACCAACGTGAATGGCGTTGAGGAGGCCGACGGCGACAACTACTTCATCCGCGACGGCATCGTGATCATCCCCAAGAACACCATCCTGCCGCCAGGCACCGTCATCTAGATCGGCTCAACGCGTTCGTGGCTGGCCGCAATCGGAGGCGCCGCGAACCATTTGCGGGTGCGGGACCACGTGGATTCGAAAAGCTCGCTTTGCCGGTAGGCCTCCAGTGCGTCCTTGCCGGTCCAGACGCTATACGTCGTCAGGACGTTCGGATACCGGTAATCGCGCCAGAGCTCGAGGTGCGTGCAGCCGGGGAACGAACGGATGTGATCGCAGGTCGCTCGAAACATCTCGAGGAAGTCGTCGACGTGACGCGGCGCGATGGTCATGCGGACGGTTCGGTGGAGCACGGCCTCTTTGCTGGTGAGCCGGAAGCTACCGACCAAGCAACCAACGGCCCACCGTGCACGACAGGCAGCGACCCTGGTGACATCTTGTCCCCAGCAGTTGCTGCAAGCCCTGGGCCTCGAGAGCGTCACCTGCGCCGGCGCCGTTGTCGGCGAAGAGTCGGGTCACGCGGTCGTCCGCGGGTGGCAAGGACGAAATCAGGTCAAGAACTCTATCCTCGGATTCATAGTCGCCGGCCTGCGCCGCCCGATGGAGGAGCACGGGGAAGATCGCGTTGAGCAAGATGTCATCCGCCCTCGAGCGGCCGATGCCGACGGCCATCTCGCGGGAGCGACGCTCCGGCCGCGTGTGAGTCTGCCAGTACGGATCGGGCATCACCGACATTAGAAGGTGTCGCAGTGACTTTAGCGGGCGCTTCGTGGTGAGCGCCTCCGCCAATTCTGCAACGGGCTCATGATTGAGGAGTCCACCCGGTGCTACCATCGCCGCCGCCTGGGCAATCCGTCGTGCCGGTGAGTTGACGGGTCGGAGGCGGGCAAATTGCCAGGCCGAGGCATTCATCGTTGGCCTGTCCGACTCGGGCATCCGCTGGAACCGGTCCCAGAGCCCATGCACATAAGCCGCCGTGTCGGCGTCCCCGGGTGGTAGCGTGGCAGGATCGGGAAGCAGGCCTGCCGCACCCAGGAGGAGGGCCTCTGCATCTCGACGGTGGCTCAGCTTGCGCAGGCGCCTCAGCGGCACTCGCCTGGCCAGGGTCTCCATCGCCTCGGCGTTGGGCGCATAACCGAGGCAGCGCATCGTGGCACGGTAGAGGACCTCATCGAGTGCGCGCGTCTCACCCAGCCCCTTTGAAAGACTCGACAGTCGGGAGCGGAGCCGCTCCTGGCCGAGCATCCTCAACCACGGCCGCCGGATTTTCGCGGGCACGTCAGCCCACTGGGATGCGCACGGGAAGCTGGGATCCGGGTTGGCGAAGAACCGGAACAGGAGGCTGCGCAGCGAGGCGTTCAAGTGGGGCAGCACGACGATCTCTGGCAAGGACGATCGGTCGGCGCGTCGAAGTTTGCCCGTGTGCCGGTCGGGCGCCAGGGTCACGTGGAGAACCACCCGGTCGTAGCGCTCGTCCTCGTTGTGCCGGTGCAGCAGCCACTCCCCGGACGTGCGATGGATTTCAACATCGCCGTACCAGTCGAAAAGCCCGATCCGAAGCTGCGCGTCTCTGAAATCCGGTCCGCCATCGCGGTTGATCTTCCCCGGCGTGATGATCTCCACCGGCTGACCGTCGACCGTTGCGATGTTACGTGTGTCGAAGTCCAGTCTCCGCCAGATGTCCTGCAGGACGGCCTCGGGGACATGATGAAGACGCGCGTCAGGCTCGTGGAGAGTGACCTGTAGCGCCGCGGCGTCGTCGCTATAGGGCACTGCGCGCAGCATCGCGTGGGGCTTTTCGAGCTAGACACACCCCCTCCCGCGACATACCTCACTTGTACGGCAATCCCTCTGCCAGACGCTCCGCCACCTGCCGAGCAGCCATTGCATAGTCGCGCCCACTCGAGGCGTACATGATCGCCCGTGACGCATTGACGACCATCGGACCGCTACCGGCTGCCGCCATAACCAACTCCGGCGTGCCGCCCTGAGCTCCTACGCCAGGAATGAGGAAGGGGACGTTGGGGAAGTGCTCTCGCAATCGACGGAGCCGCTCGGGACGCGTGCCGCCGACAACGAATCCGGCGGTGCCGGCGGCAGCGCTGCCGCGCGCGACAACGGCGTCTGCGACGACTTCGTACAGAGGCCGCCCGTCCACCAAAAGCGTCTGGAAATCGTCCGCTCCGGGATTCGAAGTGTGGACGAGCACGAAGGCCGCGCGCCCCGGATATGCCAGGAAAGGATCGACCGAATCCATCCCCATGTAGGGAGCCACGGTCGCGGCATCGAGCTTCAAGGCTTCGAAAATTGACGCGGCGTACTTGTGAGCCGTGTTACCGATGTCGCCCCGCTTTCCGTCGCCAATCACGAGACAGGGCTCGGGGACACTATCAACTACCTCTTGTAGTGCGGTCCATCCTTCACCACCTAGTGCCTCGAAGAAGGCAAGGTTCGGCTTGTACGCCGCCGCAACGTGGTGCGTGGCTTCAATGATCTCACGGCAAAAGGCCACAACGTCGGCCGCTTCGCGGTTCGAGAAGGCAGACGGGAGGCGCTCAGGGTCCGGATCCAGACCAACGCAAAGCCGCGAACCGGCTTTGGCCTGCGCGGCCGCGAGTCGCTCGGGGAAGGGAATCATGCGCCGAAGCTCAATCGGGGAACGTCGAAGTGTCGGGAACGATTGGTGAAATGCGCTCAATGACGCCTTAGACAGCGGTCCAGGTGCGGGGGAGCCCTACGACCCTACGGGTATATTCAACGTCGAAAGCCGAACCTGCCGCAGGTAAGCTCCGTTCTCGAAAGCGCTTCCGCTCCTGCCATTCGCTAACCACCATTCGTTGGGAGACCATGTCGATTCTAAACAAACTCAAGGGCGTTTCCGAGAAGGATCAGAAGATGATCCAGGAGACCGAGACCATGTTCGGTCCCGAGCCCGAGGAGATGGGGTTCATCAAGAACCTCTTCTGGGGAAGGATCCGTGAGGACGTGGTGTTTCCCTACCCGGAGCAGTCACCCGAGCAGCAGAAGCTCACTGAGAGGGTCCTCGCCGAGCTCGACGAGTATCTCCGCAACGAACATCCCACGATCGAGATCGATCAAGATCAGGTCATCCCTGACTGGGTCGTGAAGCGGCTTTTCGACATTGGTGTGCTGGGCATGATCATCCCTGAGGAGTACGGGGGTCTTGGGCTCGGCGTGACCGCGTACAACAAGGTCCTCGAGCGGATTGGCGAGACGTGCGGCTCGACGGCCGTCATGGTGTCCGCGCACCAGTCGATCGGCTGTAAGGCCCTCGTGCTGTTCGGCAACGAGGCGCAGAAGAAGGAGTTCTTGCCGATGGTGGCCCGCGAGAAGCTCTCCGCGTTCTGCCTTTCGGAGCCGCAGGTCGGCTCGGACGCCGCCGGCCAGGAAACGGTGTGCGTGTACGACCCGAAGGACGACGTCTACATCCTCAATGGTGAGAAGAAGTGGTCCACCTCCGCTGCGATGTCGGGTCTCTTCACCGTGATGGCCAAGCAGGAGGTCACCGACCCCAAGACCGGCAAGAAGAGGACCGGCGTCACCGCGCTGATCGTCACCCCGGACATGGAGGGCGTCGACATCTTCGAGAAGAACCGTACCAAGACAGGAATCCGCGGTACGTGGCAGGGTAGAGTGCGCTTCACCAATGTGCGCGTGCCTGCGGCGCGGCTACTGCACAAGGAGGGCCAGGGCCTGAAGGTGGCGCTGACCTGCCTCAACTACGGCCGCTGCACGCTGTCGGCCGGCGTCACCGGTGCCGCCAAGCAGGCCGTCGAGCAGGCTACGAAGTGGGTGCGCACCCGCTATCAGTTCGGACGCCCGCTCTCCGAGTTCGAACTCGTTCAGGAGCACGTCGCCCGCATGGCCGCCTACTCTTACGCGATGGACGCCGTGCTTTACATGACCTGTGGCCTCCTCGATCGAGGCGACACCGACATCATGGTCGAAACGGCCGCCTGCAAGGTCTTCTGC
>JBJHBB010000040.1:0-5032 GCA_050485265.1 Rhodothermales bacterium
GCTGGTGGTCATCATGCCGAAGGTGCACATCTCAACCGCAGCAGCCTACTCTCGAATCCGCCCCGTGTCGGTCGGGCGAGGTGACCTTCGTGCTGCAGCGAGTTCGGGCAGTTGGGACCAGTTGCGAAGGGAGGCCAGAAACGACTTCGAGAGAGTTTTGATGGATCGCGAGCCACAAGTCTCACGGGCGAAGGCCATCTTGATTGATTCTGGGGCTGACTACGCGTCCGTGACCGGTTCCGGAGCCGCGGTATTCGGCCTGTTCCAGCGTTCCGAAGAAGCGAGGGTCGCCGTCACCATCGCAACCTCAGACGGCCTTAGAGTGCACACGTCGAGATTCGATGCTGTGTGGTACTAACGCACGTGGGTGACGGGCACGCGCCCGATGATGCTGCCCCGATATAGCAGGGAAACGAAATACGTGCCGGCAGGGTGACCGCTGAGATCGATCTCAACACGACGGCTCGTGCCGATCACAGCATCGTCTAGCACCGTAGAAACGCGCCTGCCAAGGAGGTCAGTTAAAACCAGGTCGACCGCCGCCACGTGACCCAGTGGATCGAGCTGAACCGCTGTGCGACCGGAGAAGGGGTTCGGACCTGCAAGCCGGACCGCGACGGGTCCGACCGGCTGGGAGGGAGGGTCGGTGCCGAGGCCCGGACGTAACTGATAGATCCAGCCGCCAAAATAGTCGAGCAGCAAAAGCTCGCCATCTTGGTCTAGACCAAACGCTGAGATATGCGGCCATGGGCCTTCGCTAATTACACTCAGCGACTCCACGCTTCCCTCGACAATTGAGGCACTCCATATCCGGCCCAGCATCCAATCGGCAAACACGTACTGCCCGAAGAGGTCGGGTCGGTTGTCCCCGCGGTACACAACTCCACCCGTGATCGAGTGTGCCTCGTCGCGGTCGAAAGCTAGAATTGGGAGGATCAAACCTGTTGAGTCACACTCCGGTGCGGGGGTGCCGGGTGGCCATGCGAAGCATTCTTCGCCCTCCATGATATTCCAGCCGTAGTTCCCACCTGCCTCGAGGTAGTTGATTTCCTCCCAGGCCAACTCCCCAACGTCGCCAACGTACATGTCTCCGGTGGGGTGGTCGATGCTGAACCGCCATGGATTTCGTAGCCCGTAGGCAAAGATCTCCTCGCGAAAACCATTTTCATTGCCGACAAACGGGTTGGAGTCTGGAATGCCGTAAGGGAGACCACCGCTTGCCGCATCGACGTCGATTCTGATGATAGTGGAAAAAAGATTAGTCTTGTCCTGGCCGTTTCCGAACGGATCGGCACAACAAGCACCGTCCCCAATCGAGGCGTACAGATATCCATCTGGGCCGAAGTGAAGGTCACCGCCGTTGTGCGCAAGGTCCACGCGCGGCAACTCGATCAACACCTCTTCCGACGCCTCGTCGACCGATAGCACCTCGGACTCGTTAATCATAAAACGAGAGATGCGGGACGTGATGCTGCCTGTCACCGACGTCGTATAAAAGGCGAACAGGAACGGTGAGTCGGGGAAGTTCGGGTGGAGTTCTACACTGAGGAGACCAGCCTCTGCATGAGCATTGTAGTCCAGAACCCGCTCCGAAATATCGAGCGCAACATCCTCGGAGCTGTCTCCGGTCGCTCCCACGACGATCACGCGACCCGCCTGCTCGACCACTAACAGAGCTTGTGAGGGCGCGGGTATCGCGCGGACCGCCACAATCCGTTCCAAGTCAACGTTCGGGTGTATCCGCTCAAACACGTCGTTGAACTGTGCTTGTGCAACTGAAGCGGTAACGAGCAATGAGGCCACAAGCAAACCACACGCGTGAATCCTGCGAGATGTCATATGTCTATTTAAAAAAACCAGTTGCTGTAAGAGACTCGGATCGGGCGCAAAACCACGAGGCGGCGATACCAATAGGGTTTCGAGCCTGTTACCAGCCCACTCTGCCGCGGTTGTCGGCGTCGCGGCGCTGCGGCTGCTGGCGCTGGTCCCGGGAGTCCCCGCCCGGGGTGATACCCCAGCGCTCGAGAAGGTCTCGTGCCGGACGCGGGCTGCTGTCGGGAATCGGGATGTAGGGCGGTTCGACGTATCCCGGTGGCGCCTCGAAGCGGCGGTTCGGATTCAGCCGGACGGCCGGATTATCTGCGGTCGCCAGGCGACGACCGAAGTCACCCACGACGCGCAGCGCGTTGTTGCCGCCCTGACCCCAGTACGAGGACCTGAACTGGATGCGCCTATCGTTGAACCCCACCCACGACCCCACGACGATGTCCGGGTGCATGAGCACGAACCATCCGTCCGCGCTTTCCTGCGTGGTGCCGGTCTTGCCGGCGATGTCGTGTTCACGCAGGCCGAAGCCCCAGCGCATGCGTCCGCCCGTACCGTTGTCGATCGCCGCCCGGAGCATGTCCACTACCGTGTAGGCCGTGCTCGCGGAGAGCGCCTCGCGACCCTGCTGCGGGAACTCGGCCAGTAGATTGCCCTGCCGGTCTTCGATACGGGTGATGATCCGCGGTCGGTTGTAGACGCCTCCATTGGCAAGTGTGGCGTAGGAGGCTACCATCTCGAGTAGGGTCACGTCGGCCACGCCGAGCCCGATCGAAGGCACGGCCTCCAGTGGGCTCTCGATGCCCATGCGCTCGGCGTAGCGCTTCACCTCCGTCGGTCCCACTTCGTACGTGAGACGCGCCGTCGGGATGTTGATGCTTCGAGCCAGTGCCTGGGTTGCGGTGACGTACGACCCCGAGCCCATCCCCCCGGCGTTCCGGGGAATCCACGCAGCCTGTCCTTGCTGTCTCCACACGAACGTGGAGTCCATCAAGGGATAGTGAGGGGAGTAGCCGTTGTCCACGGCTGCAATGAAGACGAACGGTTTGAACGTCGAGCCGGACTGGCGGCGGGCGGTCCGGACGTGGTCAAACTGGTCCATCACGTAGTCACGACCGCCGACCCAGGCCTTCACGTAGCCGGTGGCGGGCTCGATCGCCACGAGGCCCGTCTCGATGCGGGTCTTCGCGGTGCGAAGCGAGTCGATGAAGTGCTCATCGTTGCGTAGCTGCTGGATGGCCTCGTCGGGATCGGCGCCTGCACGGCGCATTGATCGGAACCGATCGGTGTCCCTGATGAACGCATCTACCAAACGAGTCTGGCTATTCCAGAAGTGGGCGAACGGCTCGAACTCGCGGGTTCGCACATACTCCAGATACGGCTCCTCCTCGCGACTATGGAAGAAGGATCGCGAGGACCACTCGACGTCGACGATCGCCTGCATGGTCGCGCCCTGGCGCTCGACAGCCGCCTGCGCGAGCTCCTGCATCCGGCTATCGATCGACGTGTGGACGATCAGGCCGTCGGTGTAGATGTTGTAGCCATTGTCGCGCCCCCAGTCGCGAAGCTCCTCCCTGAGGATTTCGGCGAGGTGAGGCGCAAGGTTGTCGGTGTGGGAGTAGGGCGCGAAGTCGAGCTGGATGGGCGTCTCGCGCAGCTCGGCGAAACGGTTTTCGCTGATATAGCCTTCGCGGAGCATCGAGTGGAGCACGACGTTTCGCCGAGCCCGGGCACGCTCGGGGTTGCGGACAGGCGAATACTGCGTCGTCCCCTTCAACATCCCCACGAGCACGGCCGACTCCTCCGTCTGAAGCTCGGCGGCGGGCTTATTGAAGTACGTCTGCGAGGCAGCCTCGATGCCGAACGCATTGTGCCCCCACGGCACGGTGTTCAGGTACATCTCGAGGATCTCGTCTTTCGTGTAGCGACGCTCGATCTGAATCGCAGTGAGGATCTCGCGCAGCTTGCGAATGGGCGAGCGCTCAAAGCCGATCTGCTCGTAGAGATTACGCGCCAGCTGCATCGACAGCGTCGAGGCGCCACGCATACCGTCGCCCGAGAGGGCGCCGACCGCAACGGCGGCAAATCCGCGCATGTCCACGCCCCAGTGGTCGTAGAATCGCCGGTCCTCGACAGCCACCAGTGCCTCGCGCATCGAGGGCGAAATCTGCTCGCCTGCGACCCACGTTCGGTTCTGGCCCAGATAGTAGCGGGCCATCTCCACACCATCGGCCGTGTAGACGATCGTCGACTCCAGGTGCTCGGGGTTCTCGATGAGTTCCGTCGACGGAAGCGTGAAGCTGAGAATCCCCAGGAAGAGAACGATGGCCAGTAGCACGCCACCGATCACCATCGCCGCTGAACGGAACACTGCGACCACGCGGCCATTGACCGCGGTGTCGGACGTGGCCTGCCGACGGGACTGCGCGTCGCCGAAGTAGCGCTGGAGCTCTTCGTCGCTGTACTGCTTTCCGGGCATACGCTGTAAAGCGATTCGATGGGTGAGGTTACGACCCGCAGGAGACTCCTACGCGGCCTATAACGGCTGAAGTCTCAAGTTTCGGGCCGTGAACGGCCAGGAGGATGAGGATGTTGCGGAGAGCCCGTGCTCTCCTCGTGCAATTCGGCGGTCCGCTCCGGCCACGTCAACAGGGTGCGCGCGTCTCGATCGAGCAGCGCGTAGGTCCGATCTGCGAACCAGTAGCCCGGATTGACATATGTGCCCTCGGGCCAGGAGCTGATTTCGGCATGGTGAGAGTGGCCAAGGGCAGCCAGCGTCGCATCGGTTTTCGTGAGGACTCGACGAGCGGCAGCACGTACATCATCGATGATGGGCCCCTCAGCCTCGCCGCTTCCTCGGTCTCCAATGAACCGCGCAAATCGGAAGCCGACATCCCCGGGGAGCAAGGTCCTGAAGGCGACGAAGGCGACCCGGCTACGCAGGACGGGCCTGATGAGTCGGTAAGCAGGACTCCGCCGCATCAAGGCGTCGCCGTGCTCGCAATGGATGACCTGGCCCCAGCGGTGCAGGCAGATGCGCTCGGGCACGATGCGCACGCCGGTCTCCTGGGCGAAGTGCCCCATCTGCCATTGATCACGATTGCCGAGCACGTACCAGACGGGCACCCCGGCATCGACGGTTTCCGCCAGCGCAGATCGGAAGCGGAGGAAGCCCGGTGGTGCCATCGATGCGTACTCCATGTAGGCG
>JBJHBB010000040.1:5042-9635 GCA_050485265.1 Rhodothermales bacterium
ACATCTCCGAGAAGCACGACCTCGCCGTTGCGCCTCGCGAGCAGCGGCCGGTAGGTTTCGAGCAGCTCGATCGCGTCATGCTCGGCCCGGCGGCTCTCCTCCTGCGACCCTCGTCCAAGATGTAGGTCGGAGATCAGCAGAATCATGGGAGGGGCAGATAGGCGGGCCTGTGTGCGGCGTGCAACATTGCCCCATCGGCCTCGTTGACGCGGGCGCTGCGGCGCGCCAAGATACCGGCGCGCCGTCCCCCTTCAGGCCGTTCCCCACTCCCCGAAAACGAACTCCGTGGCGTACTCCGAATACCGCCCGCCGACGTGGTCGGTCATGCCGCCCGTCGTCAAAAACCTGCTGATCATCAACGGCATCGTGTTTTTCGCGATGTTCGGCCTGTCGCTCGGTGCGCAGCTAACGCCGCTTGGCGTGTTCATCCAGGAATGGATGGCGCTCTGGCCTGCCGGCACCCCTGACGTGGCGCGCGGCCCGCGCGGTGGAATCATGGAGGTGCCTTCGTTCTACCCGTGGCAAATCATCACGTCAGCGTTCCTGCACGGAGGCTTCGGGCACATTCTCTTCAACATGTTCGCGTTGTGGATCTTCGGCATGCGCATCGAGAACGTGTGGGGGAGCAAGCGCTTCACGTTCTTCTACTTCTTCTGCGTGGTTGGTGCTAGCCTCACGCAGTTGCTCGTCGTGTCGGCGCCGTTCCTTTTCGGGATCGGGGAGCGGGTGATCGTGCCAACCGTCGGAGCTTCGGGCGGAGTGCTGGGCGTGTTGCTGGCCTTCGGGATGATGTATCCCAACGAGCCCATCTACCTGTATTTCTTCGTTCCGATCAAGGCCAAGTACCTGGTCATCGGGATGGCGGTGGCGAGCGTTTTTCTTGGCGTGACCGGTACGGCGGCGGGCATCGCGCACTTTGCGCACCTGGGCGGCATGGTGGCAGGCTTCCTACTCATCCAGTACTGGCGCGGGAAGCCGCCCTTCATCAGGCGCTCGCCCACAGGTCAGTAGGCGAAAAGGATGAACGCCGGCCGGGGAGTCAGTCGGATCGCCGGCGCCGGAAGGTGGAGATACCGTAGCCACTCGACGACCTCGTTCCAGACGGGATTGTCGATCGGCAGGCCACGGAGTTCGAAGTCCAGCCCCAGGTAGACGTAGCTGGTTGTGAGGAACTCGTTCTCGTCAAGGTCCCGCGCGCCGTAGCCGAGGGCGACGTTCAGCCATGGAGGGAACGGGTCGCCTGCTCGACCGGGTAGCGCATCACGCAGATTGGCCGTTACCCACCACGTCTGGCCCTTGTAGTCGTCGGTGAAGTTCTTCCCCTCCCAGCCGCTCGGCCAGTAGCTCACCTTGAGGGTGTAGGCCTGCAAGTAGGGGACTCTCCACTGAGCAAAAGTCCATCCCGCCCCGATGGTGTTGAAGAGGAAGTCTCCGGGTGAGAAGCCCCATTCGGGCCCGAAGCCGTCCAGGATCTCGTAGTAGAGCAGTTGGGTCCAGCCCGCCACCGCGCCCCAGAGCTGGGCATCCCGCTCGTCCATCCCCGACCATTTGAGGCTGGTGTAGTACAGCCTCGAGAAGAAGGAGGTGGAGAAGACGTGGCCGAATTTGTCTGCCGAGCGAACGTATTCCCAGTCGTTCATTATGCGGAATCTCGGACTGCGGTCTTCCCACCAGCGTCGTCGCTGGTAGTCCATCACGGCGAAGGCGGCGGTCACGCTGGCGCCACCGATTATCGCCAGGCGCCAGGGTCGAAGTCCCTGGTCATCCCAAGCGTCCAGATCATACAGGGGAGGGCGCAGGTCCACAGGTTCAAGGCCGCTGGCGAGGCCGAGCGACGTGGGCGGATGCGGCACCAGCGGGCGCAAGGTGGGTGGATAATCCTTGGGGACTTGCAGTCCAACTGTCGCCCTTACTTCTTGGGGTTGCGCCCGCGCCTCGTCCACTGCTACAGCAAGCAACAGGATGAGGACCAGCGCGTTCGCTCGCCGCCAGCGACCAATACATCTCCTGCGCGACACTCTTCGTTCGGACTTCCTCATCACCAATGGGCGCTCACTTCAGAACTTTCCTGATTATTTCGATTGCCGCAGTCATCTTTGGTTGCGGCGAGAAGGGGGAAGATCGGGCATTACAGCCGTCGCTGTCGTCTCCATTTCTGGAAGCCGGATTCTGGGACGACGGGGCCGCAGAGGTCGCCTTCTACCGTGTCAGCCGAACGCGGACCCCGTACGGAGAGGGTGATGTACAGGAATTCACGGTCGGGACGTATGTCGTGAAGCACGACTTCAGTCCGTCGCGAATGTCGAAGAGCCTGGAAGGAGATCCAGATGCGGTACCCTCGTTCAAGGTGGCGACCTTTTACTCATTCGACAGTGGCAGTTACGACTATCGCCGGTCATGGGTGACCAACGCGCGGCAGTCAGACCTGCGCCCGATCAAGAGCAGCTTCACCATGTTCGACTGGTGCGCGAACTCGTATCGCGAGATAGCGATCTCTGACAACGGCGATGCGACATTCCTCTTCCGAAGCGACGACTACGGCAACGACGAGGGCCGCTTTCGGTATCAGGGTGGTGCTTACCCGCCGGAGTTGATCCCCACGCTCGTGCGCGCTCTCGCATTCGAGAATGGCGAGGAGCATGCCTTTGCCGTGCAGCTGCAAGATGGCTCGACAGTTGGAGCCACCGCTCGGCTAGCCGGCACCGAAAGCTTCACCGCTCCGTCGGGAGACTTCGTCGCCGAGCGCATACTGGTGCGATACGAATACGAGGTACCGTCGATCATCGGTGAGATAGCGGACAGAGAAGAGGAGTACCTCCGCGCAGTCACCGGCGAAAGGCATTTGCTGAGCATCCGGAGTGCGACCGGTGATTACGAGATGACCTTCGTCGAGGCGGTCAGATCTCCGTACTGGGAAGAGAATGTCTGGGACCTGCTCACGCACGTCGACCTGCGACCCTGAGAATGGTTAAGGAGACGGGCTCGATATTGATCGAAGCAGGAAGGCGTTTCGCCGAGGTGCGCGCGCCACGACTGGGCGCGGCGCTGGCGTTCTATGCGGTCATTTCGCTAACGCCGCTGCTCGTCGTGATCGTCGGCGTGGCCGGGCAGGTCTTTGGGGCCGAGGCGGTGCGCGGTGAACTCGTGGGCCAGATCGAGGGCACGGTGGGGACGGAGGTTGCCATCCTCATCGAGGACGCACTTCGGCAGGCCCACCTTGTAGGCGACGGCTTCAGAGTCGCCGTCGTTGGTGCTATCGGATTGCTGATCGGGGCCACGACTCTATTCGCCAACCTGAAGCTTTCGCTGAACACGATCTGGAACGTGCAGCCGCCGCCGTCGGCCGGCTTCTTGCAGACCGTCAGGCAGTTCGTGATGACGCGTCTGCTGGTGTTCCTCGTCGTCCTGGGAATAGGACTGATTGTTATCGGGACCCTCGTGGCCAACACGGTCATCGAGGCGTCGGCGGCCTACTTCGCCGACATACTTCCGATGCCGCCGGGTACTATGCGAATGGTTAATACGGCCGTCTCACTGGTCGTGCTGCTGCTCATTTTCGCGTACCTCTTCCGAGCGCTGCCCGACGTCCGTATTTCCTGGCGGGAAGTTTGGCTGGGCGCAATCGTGACCGCAGTGCTGTTCACGCTCGGGAAGCACCTCCTGGGGCTTTACCTCGGCCGCTCCGCGCCAGGATCGGCCTACGGCGCTGCGGGAGCGATCGTCATCGTGCTCGTATGGGTCTACTACTCGGCCCAGATCTTCTTCTTTGGTGCGCAGGTAACACAGGTCTATGCCTCCAGACACGGCAAAGGGTGGATACCTCGGCGTGGGTTCGTCATTGGTGACGAAGATTTGATTCGCGTCGATACCGAGGAGCCCGAAGCAGCGACCAACCTCTCGCTGAACCTAGCCAGTGACCCCAATGCGGCAGGGGCAGATTGATGCTGTGTCAGATATGGAAGCTGGATGCAGAGGACTATATTCGGATTAGTGCGGGGGAAATCGATGTGCACGATCGGGTGATTGCGCTCACGTGCCATCTGGCCAATTCGAACAACCTGTAGCGTTACATGGAGCCTACCAGTGGCCGGCAGGGCGCCGGTGATCACGCGTCCGGCGGGACTATCACTCTTCTTCTGGTTGACGATCATCCGATCGTACGACACGGTCTTGCGGAGTTGATCGACCAGCAGCCCGGGCTGCACGTCGGCGCGCAAGCGGGTACCGCCGCCGATGCACTCGACCTTGCGGTAAACCGGGAGTTCGACCTCGCGGTGATCGATGTGTCGCTCCAGGGAGTCAGCGGGCTCGAACTGATCAAGCAGATGCGGGAGCGTGACGTGCGCATCCCCATCCTGGTCATGTCGATGCACGACGAGATGTTCTACGCGGAGCGCGCGCTACGCGCGGGAGCGCAGGGCTACGTCATGAAGCAGCGCCCCACAGGTGAGATCATCAAGGCAATCCGGCGTGTCGTAGAGGGGGAGCTCTATCTGAGCGCGGCCCTTGCCGATCAGCTTCTCCGCCGCGCCGTGGACGGGTCTCCACAGGAAAAGCTCGGACCGGCGCAGCTGAGCGACCGCGAGTTGGAAG
>JBJHBB010000041.1:0-9392 GCA_050485265.1 Rhodothermales bacterium
GGACTTGCAGGCGAGACAGCCGGCCATGGCGTCATAGACCTCATGAGAGAAGTCTGCCTCGCGCTTTCGACGCAGGGTGTTGAGAGTGCGCGTCGGCAAACGCTTCACGAAGCCCCAGGCACCCTCGGCCCGCAGGTTGTGGACCTCATCGAGGACACAAGAGCCGATGAGCCAACCTACTACGCGCGTCGCTATTTCCCATACGGTGGACTCATGCGCGCCACCATCAGTGGGGAGGGCAACTTCGACCTTACTGAGCTGCTGAGCGTCTTTGGATTCGTGGATGCCGGCCGGGTATGGACGCCCGACGACACGTACGACATCCCCGAGCACGTGCCGGTCTTCGACTCTGCATTTGGCGACGTGGAGCGGTTCTTCGTAGGTGCAGGAGGAGGAGTAGGAATTGCCTCGCCGGTCGGCGCGATTCAGATCGCGCTCGGTTTCAAGGTCAACCCCTCGTTCTTCGATGTGCGCAATCCGGACGACATCGCGGAGGCGTTCGAGAGCGTCTTCCGTCAGAATCCGGAGCCCTCGTTTGGGGAGCTAGAAGCCGCCATCCGACAGGTGGAGCCGTCTTTCTGGCGGCGGCTGCACCTCCACATTTCCATCGGCCAAACCTTCTAGCGCGTGGCAAAGGTGCATCGTCGTGGCGACCCCATCGAGCCGGAGGGATCCGGCGAAGAGGGACGCGTGCGCCGCGCACACCCGCGCCGCGAGATGTGGCTGAACATCCTTGTCGCCGTCGTTGCGATCCTCGTGTCGCTCGTCTTCATTGCGATCATTTATCTGCAGACCGAGCGCGGGCGGGTTCGAGTGGAGGGCATCGCCATCCAGCAGTTGCGGGCGCTGCTCACGGAATCGGCCGAGTTGAACATCGATCGCGTCGGTGGCACTTTCATCACGGGCGCTTACCTGATTGGCGTCGAGGTGCTCGAGGGCAGCGAAAAGGCCATCGAGATCGACACGCTGTACGTCCGCTACAACCTGACGACGCTCCTCAGACGGACATTCTCTGCGAGCACGCTCAAGGCTAACGGCGTGCGTGTGTGGGCGCGCGAGGGGCCGGCGGGTTCGTGGAACCTCGCCCGCATCATTGAGCCGGCCGACGAGCCCAGTCCCGAGCCGACGTCGTGGACGGTTGCTATGGACAACATCGGTCTGCGCGGAGGGGCGGCCCAGATCCACTTCTTCAACCCCGACCGCGACTCGTTGCTGGTCGTCGCCCCGCTCGAGTTCGATGCCAGTGGTTTGAAGTTCGACAGGGATGGTGTTCGCGTGCAGGCGGACACGCTCGTCGCGATCGCGCGTCCGCCGGTGCGCGATGGCATTCCGATGCTCCTGGCCACGGCGGGCGCGGTCGATACCGACGCCGCCGAACTTCGCGGGCTCCTGCTTCAGTCGCGCCGGAGCGATGTGCGGGTTTCAGGTATTGCGAACTGGGTGGATGGTCTGACCTTCGACGGTGACTTACAAGCTTCGCCGATCACCTTCGAGGACATCCAGCAGTTCGTGGACATCCCGATTCATGGCGTGGCGGACGTGCGCCTGCAGTCTCAGGGTGCGCCTGGTGACATCGTGGCCCGACTGCAGGCTGACTTCCGGGACCACGGCCAGATCGCGCTCTCGGGCGCCATCACAACCGACCCGAACCGGCCCACGAGGTACGCCGTCGACGGTAGCGTCACCAATCTCGATCCCGGCTTGATGCTCGGCCAGCCCGACTGGAGGGGAAATCTGACAGGCACCCTGGATGTCGACGTGGCGGGCCCAACGATGGAGACCATCAGCGGCGACATCGACGTCCAGATTCGTGGGTCGGAGTTCGCGCAGCAGCGCATCGTCCGAGCCGATCTCGTCGGCGAGTTCGACGCTGGCCGCCTCAACTTCACTCTCGGCGCGGCGGTGCGGGGTGCGCGCGTTCTCGCACGAGGCACGACGTCACCCTTCGAGGACGTCATTCCGTACGACGTTCGCGGTGAGATCAACGAACTCGATCTCGCGGCGCTCACCAACGATCCGGAGAATCAGACCACCGTCAGGCGAGCGACCTTTGACATTCGCGGGCGCGGAACAGACCCGGAGACGCTCCGCGCCGATGGCACCATCATCGCCGATGCCATTCGCGTCGGAGACGTGACCATCAACGCGGCGCGCGTCCGTGGGGTGATGGACCGCGGCTTGCTCGACTTCAACACGGACCTCGCTCTGGGTGATGGCGGCGGGGCCGTTGCCGCGACCGGCTCCCTGAGGCCCTTCGCCGAGCCGCTGGCGTACGATATCGACGAGGCTGTCCTGTCGAACGTCAACGTCGCCGCACTCACCGGAAATCCAGACCACGACAGCGACCTGACCGGGCGCATCACCATCTCCGGTGTCGGAACTGATCCGCAAGCGATGCGGGCCGACTTCGCGGCGCGCCTGACTGATTCGCGCTGGGGCGACCAGCGTATTCCGCTCGCCGACGCTACCGGGACGCTGGCGGCAGGCAATCTGAATCTGGATGCCAGCCTCGATCTAGGAGCCGCCGGCCGACTCACGATGGCCGGCAATCTGCAGCCCTTCGTGGAGCCCCTGGCCTACGATATTTCGGGGACCGTCTCCAACCTCAATCTCGCCGCGCTGCTCGACGACCCCGACATGGACAGCGACCTCAGCGGCACCTACTCGGTAGCAGGTGCGGGCGTCGATCCGCAAACGCTGGTCGCGGACTTCAGAATCGACCTGCGGGATTCGCGCTATCGTGAGCAATACTTGACTGCCGGGATTTTCGAGGGCCGGCTCTCGGCAGGCACGCTCACCGCCACGATCGACGCCACTACGCCGGAGGGCATGCTGGCCTTCACCATCACCGGCAGACCCTTCGACGACGAGCCGGCGATCGCGCTCAGCGAGGGCTCGTTCACCGGACTCAACCTGGCACTGCTGCTCGACATCCCGTGGCTTCAGACGGACCTCACCGGTCAGCTCGAGCTGGACTATGGCACCGCATGGGACCCCGCCACGGCGACGGCCGGTGGAAGGATTCTCCTGGAGGAAGGCTCGATCAACGCGGCGCGGCTGGAATCGGGATTGCTTGAGTTCGAGCTGGCCGGCGGAGAAACGTCGTTCGTAGGTGCGATCGACTTCGAGCAGGGCGACCTCGGCATCGTCTTCGCCGGTCGTCCTTTCGACGAGTTGCCTACATACACGGTCGACGCGCGTCTCGACTCGCTGGACATGGCGGCGCTCATGGGGGACCGGCCCGGAACGAGCTACGTGAACGCAGAGGTCGAGATCGACGGGCGAGGTTTCGACCCCGAGACCATGGTGACCCGTGCCCAGATCACCATGACCGAGTCGCGCTTCCCTGAGGGTTACGTCCAGAGCCTGGACACGTACGTCGTGCTCGATCGGGGCGTGCTCGACGCGCGCCGGTTCGAGCTCTCGGCCGACTTCGCCGACGCCAGCGCGTCCGGCCAGGTCGCTCTTTTCGATACGATGGCGGTGACAAACCTGCATTTCACGGCCGACATTCGGGACGCTGGGCCGATCGACGCCTTCACTGAGCAAGAGCTCACGATCGAATCGGCCAACCTGGATGGCAGCGTGACCGGACCGGCGGGCGGGCCCATTGCGATCGATGCCAACATGATCGTCCGCCGCTTCACTTACGGCGAGTACGGAGTGCGACGGCTCGACGGGCGCGTGAACGCGGAGTACACCCCGTACGCGATGGTGCCGCTCGAGGGGCGGGCCCGCGTGCGCTTCGACTTCCTCTCGCTGCCCACATTCAACGTGCGCGATGGTGAGGTGAGTGTCAGCTATCTGGATGAGGAGGTGAGCCTGGCGGGTCGCGCCTCGATCGACGACTTCCGAGACCTAGCCTTCAGCGCTCACTTCGAGACGGAGGAGGATCCGACGGCAGAGTATCAGTCAGCGTTGCTTCTCGACGAACTGACGATTCGCGTCGGGGACGATCGTTGGGAAATGCTGCAGCCGGCGCGAATCTCAATCGGCGATGGTGCCTACCTGGTGCGCAACTTCCTGCTTTACTCCGGTGATCAGCAGATCGCGGCCGACGGTCGCATCGGCTCGACGGGACCACTCACTCTCGTGGTCACCGCGGAGGAGGTCAGAATCGACCCCTTCACCGACCTCTTTGGGTATGACGGGGTGGGCGGTCTTCTTACGACGACCCTCGCGCTCTCGGGAACGGCCGACGACCCGGACGTGGATGGCCTCATCGAGATTGCAGAGTTGACTTCGCGTGGGGAGGAGGTGGGCGCGCTGAGCGGCACCATCACTTACGACGACCAGCGCCTCGAAGTAGACGCATTGCTCACGCACATCGATGGACAGACGTTCGCGGCGCGCGGCTTCCTGCCGGTGGCTCTGCGCTTTGACGGCGAGGACGAATCGCTGCCGGACGATGCGCCCGTCGATCTCGTCCTCGCTTCCGACGGGTTCCCGATCGCCTGGGCCGAGCCGTTCCTTCCCCCGAGAATGGTCGAGGAGATCGGCGGGACGCTCGTCGCCGACGTGAACGTCCGCGGGACCCAGAGCAATCCGCTCCTCCAGGGTCAGGCCGCCGTCTCCAACGGCCGGCTTGCCCTCGAAGCCACCGGCGACGTCACGTTTCGGGACATCGCCCTGAATCTTGACTTCGACGGTAACGTGGCCCGACTCACCAGCGCTCAGATCGGGGATGGGCGGGGAGGGCGGCTCGATGCGGACGGCACCATCACCCTGACGCGCCTGTCGGTTGGTGAACTCGACCTGCGTCTGGTCCTCGACAACTTCCGCGCGATCGATACCCAGACCTACCGTGGGCTCGTGCTTATGGCGACGCGGGGCCAGAACCTCCGATTCGCCGGCACGCTCACCGACCCCATATTGACCGGCAACCTGACCCTGGCGTCGGGCGATATCTACGTCACCGAGGAACTAATGGGCCCGGACCTGGAGCTGGTCGAGCTCACCCAGACGCAGATCCAGCGGCTTGAGGAGACCTTCGGAATCCGCGTAGTAGCCGCCGATACCACCCGCAACACGTTCGTAGACAACCTCGACCTCGACGTTGGCATCACGATCGAGCGCAACGTGTGGCTGCGCAGCCGGCAGAATCCGCGCTTCGATATCGAGTTCTTCGGCAACATCGACGTCGTGAAGCCGCCGCAGACCGACTTCTCGATGTTCGGAACCATCGAGGTGTTGCGAGGCCGCGTCGAGTTGCCCACGCTCGCCGGGCGCGCCTTCAACATCGGAACGGTCGAAAACACGTACGGGCAGTTGACTTTCAATGGGCCGGTCGAGGAGACCATCATCGACTTGCGGGCCGGACTGCAGGCGCCGTCCGGCCTCGGTCGAGGGCCGTCGGCCACAGTCTACATCGGCTTCACGGGGAGGATGGCCGAATCGCCGGAACTCACGCTTACAGCCGACCCGCCAATGGAAACGGCCGACATCGCCTGCGTCGTGGCCACCGGCCGCCCTTGCGGCGAGGCGTTCCAGGGTCGGATCGCTGAGGAGATCGCTTTCGCCCAGCTCGGTGCGCTGGTCCAGGGCATCGCGGCGCAGCAGCTCGGACTGGATGTGGTCGAGGTTGAACAGCGACCCACGGGTGAGATCGTCCTCACGCTAGGTAGCTATGTCAGCGATCGCGCTTTCGCCGCCGTCAGCCAGCCCATCACCGAGCCCAGGTCGACCGTCGAACAGACCGCCTCGCGCGCGCCTGAAGTGCTCATCGAATACGAGCTACTTCGCTGGTTGATGTTGCGGATGGAGCGCCGAAATGTCGGCGGAGTTGGCGGGACGCTCCTCTTCCAGTACGAATACTAGGCGGGGCGCGTCGGGCGGTATACTTCGCGGCACCTCACGAGCAACCATGGCCAGCAGCCCCGAAGAACGTCCAGAGCGACCGTCGGACGCCCCAGAGCGTTCACTGGCGCAACGCCACGCCGAGGCGCGGCGACCTCTGGCCGAGGATAAGGCCTGGCGTGAGAAGGAGATCGCCGACCGAATGGACGAGCGGACCGCCGAGCGCCTAGAGCGCTCCAAGAAGCCGCTGCACATGTTTATGGAGGAGACCGGTGGGCTGGCCCGCTTCGTCGGTCAGTTCTTCGCTCGATTCTGGCGACGTCCGTTCGAGGCCCGCGAGCTAATACGGCAGATGGACGACGTGGGCACGAAGAGCTTCGTGCTGGTGGGAGTGACGGGTCTCTCGATCGGGATCGTGCTGGCAATGCAGAGTCGCGGCACGCTGGCCCGTTTCGGCGCGGAGGCGGTCCTACCTAACATGCTGGCCCTTTCTGTGATCAAGGAGATCGGGCCGGTGATCACCAGCCTCGTGCTGGCTGGCCGCCTGGGGGCCGGATTCGCCGCAGAGCTCGGCTCGATGAAGGTCACCGAGCAGATCGACGCCATGGAGGCGGCGGCCCTCAAGCCTTTCCACTACCTGGTGGTCACGCGCGTGCTGGCCTGCGTGATCATGTTCCCGGTGATGACGATCCTGGTTGACACGATCGCGCTGATGGGGGGTTATTTCGAGAGCTACCTCGCCTCGCGGATGGACTGGCGCGTTTTTGTCGACTCGGCCTTCTCTACCCTGCGCTTTTCGGATTTGATCGTCGACACCATGAAGACCAGCATCTTCGGCTTCATCGTCGGCATCGTGGCCTGTTACCGTGGGTACAGCGTGCGCGGTGGCACGCGCGAGGTGGGCCAGTCCGCCATGCAGGCGGTGGTCCTTGCTTCGCTGCTGATCCTCGTAGCGGACGTTGTGGTGGTGCGCCTCTCGATAATGTTCTTTGGCGACCTCGCAGGCTGACCCCGATGTCCGCTCCTACCGCCAAGGCTAAGAAGCAACGCCAGCCGATCCTCGGGGCATCACAACCGCCACCCGAGGATCGAATCATCGAGATCCGCCAACTTGTCAAGAGCTTCGGCGACAAGCACGTGCTCCGCGGAATGTCGCTCTCGGTGAAGACCGGTACCAGCGCGGTCGTGTTGGGCGGCTCGGGCACGGGGAAGAGCGTCCTGATTCGCCATATCGTCGGACTGTTGCGTCCCGATTCCGGGGAGGTCTGGGTCGACGGCGAGCGCGTCGACCTGATGACCGGGGACGATCTCGACAGGCAGCGCCTCAAAATCGGCTACCTCTTCCAGGGTGGGGCCCTCTTCGATTCGATGACGGTTGAGGACAACATGTTGTTCTTCCTGGATCGTCACACAGACCTGAGCAAGGCCGAGAAACGGGACCGCTTGCAGGCCGCGCTCGAGAGCGTCAACCTACCGGACAAGGGCCCGCAGTTCCCCGCCGAGCTCTCCGGGGGCCAGAAGAAGCGCATCGCTCTGGCACGCGCCGTGCTTCTGGAGCCACAGATCATCCTCTACGACGAGCCCACTACCGGGTTGGACCCGGTGTCGGTGCGGATGGTCTCCGAGCAGATCGCACGGTTGCGCGATGAGCAGGGCATCACCTCGATTGCCATCACCCACGACCTGCTCTGCGCCGAGATTATCACCGACGAGGCGCACTTCATCCATGAAGGGCGCTTCCTGGCCAGCGGCTCCCTCGACGACCTCCGTCAGAACGACGACCCGACATTACAAGCCTTCTTCGAGGGCACCGAAGCTTACCTCCCGCCTAGCGGCGTCTGAGAGCGCGGCAAGATCCGACGCCGCCCGGCCGTTCCCAGGCCATATCCACTACACATTGATTCTGCCATGTCTCGCCAAGCCCGACTAGGCCTCATCGTGCTGGCCGGTGCAGCGGCCTTCCTGCTCTTCCTGTTCGTCCTCGGACAGCGAACGTTTTTGCTCTCGAGCACCTACCGCGTCCACGCCGAGTTCACCGACGTCGGTGGGCTCACGACCGGCGCGGCGGTCCACTACCAGGGAATCGGGGTGGGGAGGGTGGAGTTCGTGCAGCTGTCGCCGTCGCCCGGAGCGCCTATCCGGGTCGGCATGGCTATCCGCGAGAGCGCCCGCCACCTTGTTCGTCAGGATAGCCGCGCGGTCATCCAGACCGAGGGCCTCGTGGGGCAGATGATGGTCGTGCTCTCGGCCGGTAGCGAGACGCAGCCGATCGTGGCCGAAGGCGGCACGATCACCGGCGTAGACCCCTTCAGCTTCGCCACCGTGACCGACCGCCTCTTCGAGTCTGTTAGCCGCTTCGACGAAGTGACCGTCACCCTGACCGACATCATGACGGACATCCAGGGTGGGGAGGGAAGCCTCGGGCGCTTCATCTACGACCCGCGGCTTTACGAGGAGTCCGTGTTGACGGCCCAGGACACGCGCGTTGCATTGCGCAACCTCTCGACCGGCGCCGATGCCCTCGTGGGGATCGCCTCAGACGCCTCGGCCGGCCTCAACTCCATCATCCAGAAGATTGACGAGGGCGACGGCACGCT
Source organism: Rhodothermales bacterium (assembly GCA_050485265.1). Classification (GTDB taxonomy): domain Bacteria; phylum Bacteroidota; class Rhodothermia; order Rhodothermales; family JANQRZ01; genus JBJHBB01. The sequence goes on from JBJHBB010000041.1 coordinate 8,394, forward strand.
GGCGCGCATCCTGAACGAGGACGAGATTTACACCGCACTACTGGACGCCTCGGAGACCTTCCGCGGCGCCGCCGACGACGTGGCCACCATCACCGATCGCGCCGAAGTTGCCGCCAACTGGGCCACGATGGCCATGTTCAGGCTCGCCGAGAACATGGAGGCCCTCAAGGAGAACTGGTTCTTCCGCGGCTACTACGAGCGCCGTGGCTTCCGCGAGCACGCCCCCTTCGAGATCCGCGAGCAGGCCCTCTCCGAGACGTATCGCCTGCTCGAGGAGCGAGAGCGTGAGCTCTACGAGTGGGAGCAGCGTTTGCGCGACCGCGAGGAAGGCCTGATCCCAACCCGCACCGACGAGGACGCGACCATCACCAGTGAGGCGGTGCCCCCCGGTGAGAACGCCGACGGTGACTCGGCGCCGTGAGTCGCCCACCGGTAGCGGGTCGACGCGCCGAGCGGGAGGCCACGAGTGAGGATCTTTCGCTCAACATTGTCCTGTCTGGCAGGTACGATGTCTCCTGGTCCTTGCTCGGGCGGATCGCTCGCGGCAGGTATGGCGATCGCCGCGTTGGCGAGGGGATGGTGTACTTCTACCTGTTACTGTTCGCTGCCGTTGGAGCGATTGCGGTGCAGTGGATGGGCATCTTGCTGTCCGGAGCGCAGAGCGTTACGGTTGTTGCTGTGGCCCAGGCCGTATTGGTCGGTCTAATCCTCGCGTTCGGATTCGTCGGGCGCCGTCCCGGTTTGGCGGTGCATGTCGGCGACGGTCGACTGATCGCTCGGCAGGGTGAGGACCTGCTGGAAATCGATCTATCCGACGTGGTTTCGATCGATAGCGCCTCGGCGGTAGAGGTCCACCGTCACTGGGCTCGATACGCCGAAACTCGTCTCCTCCGCTATCGCAGTACCGACGACGCGATCGTGCTGCGACTGTCCAGTGGCGCCCCCGTCGTCATCGCCCTTCCCGAGCCGGACCTCGGGCGCCTGCGTGCGCACCTGGAG
>JBJHBB010000042.1:0-9367 GCA_050485265.1 Rhodothermales bacterium
CACGTGGTGATTCTCGACGGCCACGTCGGCTCGAACCTGACCAATCGCAATGCCGATTCCCAAGGCCAGCCTGGATGGTTCGGTGGTGAAGCCCGCTCGGGCGAAGAGGACTTCTACCGGCTGAACTTCGACGCCTCCGCGCACTGACAGCGGGTAGTCGAGGTCTTTGGAGATGCCGAGAACAACCGTGGCCCTAGGGTGCGCGGCGTAGGCGACTCCCGCGTCCATCCGTGACTCGAGCGGGTCGAGTTCTGAAAGCTCAGGTCGGTTGACATTGAACAGATGCGCTCCAAAATCCAACCCTGGGATCAACTCGACGATCGCGCCGACGCTTACTCCCACAGCACCGTGAGAGACGAATTCGGGTATGGAGACGTGCGTGTAGCGGAGAGCCGCTCCCAGGAGCACGAATCGTGTGGGCGAGACGGGCACGGCGTAGGCGTAACCCACGCCAACGACAGTCTCTGCAAAGTCATCGAATCCATAACGCCTGGCTTGCGCAGACGCTACGCCGACTGGCAGCGGATACGTGGCCGCGCCGGCGACCACTCTGAGTTCCGAAAGACCATGGGCCTGCGAGGCAAACAGCGCTGCCGAACCCCGGTCTATGACTGCCCAACTGGCCGGATTGTGCATTCCCCACACATCCTCCTGGAGCGCCGTCGTCGCACGGCCGAGTGCAAGGCTCCGAGCTCCGCCTTCCGCCAGGGGAACGAACTGAGCCAGAGCAGGCGCAGTCGTTGTGCACAGCGCGACGACGATTAACAGAACCGGGGACCTCGCATCAAGCATGATTGGACCGGTGTCCGAGTCGAATGGACTGAAGCGATATGACCGCCACCAGAAGTGTGGCACACACTGCCCATACAGGTAGACACGTTACCGGGATGGGCGTACCCTATCTTCGCCCCTTCGTGACACCAAGCTCATGTCCCTCATTCGTACCTGTCTGGCGTTGCTGCTTGTGATGATCGTGGCCTCACCGGCCGTGGCACAGGAGCTCGACTGTCGGGTGTCCGTGAACTACCAGCAGCTCAGCGGCACCGAATTCGACTTCCTCGGTGAGCTCGCGGACCAGATTGAGATCTATCTCAACCAGCGATCGTGGACCGAGGAACGCTTCCAAGACAACGAGCGGATCGTGTGCAACGTGGGCGTGACGATCAGCGAGGCCGAGGGCCTCGACCGGTTCCGAGCACGCATCACAGTGGGCAGCCAGCGACCGATCTGGGGCACGCCTACCAATACGCAGGTCTTCCAGATCATCGACAACTCGTGGACTTTTAACTACAACCGCGGGCAGGCGCTGGTCTATGACATCAATCGCTTCGATGCGTTGACGAGCGTCATCGATTTCTACGCCTACCTGATCCTCGGCTACGACTTCGACACCTTCTCTGAACTTGGGGGCACACCTTTCTTCGAGCAGGCGCGCCGCGTGGCCGAACTCGCCCAGGGACAGGGTGCTCAGGACTGGCAGTCGATCGGTGAGGATCAGAGCCGCGGAACGCTGATCCGGCAACTACTCGACGCCCGCTTCCAGCGTCTCCGCCGAGCGTACTTCCTCTACCACTTCGGAGGCTTGGATCGCTTCACGACCGACCATCGAGCCGCGTGGGATGCTGCGGCCGACGCGATCAATGAGGTGCACGAGCTCTATCTGGAGACCTCGCGCCGCTACGCCATCGACGTGTTCTTTGCCGCCAAGGCGAACGAGATCACAGACCTCTTCGGCGAGTACCCCGAACGAACGGGGTTGTATTCGATGCTGGTGTCTATGGACCCCGGTCGGTCGGGCTCATATGATCGCCTGACGCGCTAGCGGCCGGGCTCGACGCGGGTGCGGAGCACGCGATCGTCGACTCGGATCTGATCGACCACGTCTTGTCCGGTTACGACCTCCCCGAAAACCGTGTACCGCCCGTCGAGGTGGGGGTGCGGCGAGTGCATCACGAAGAACTGGCTGCCTTCGGTGTCGGGACCTGAGCTCGCCATGCCCAGCGTGCCGGTTCGGTACGGCAGCGGAGTGAACTCGCTGGGGACGAAAAAGTCTGGCCCGCCAAATCCGTCTCGCGCGCCAAAGTCACCGCCCTGGATCACGAAGTTCGAGACCACACGGTGAAACAGGACACCGTCGTAACGGCCCTCCTCGGCGAACCGGGTGATTGCCGATACGGTTGCAGGCGCCCAATCGGTGAACAGGTCGAGCGTGATCTCCCCACGGTTCGTCTCTAGTACGAGGCGAGGACGTGGTCCAAGGTCTTGCAGCCGGCTCCAGTCGATCGCGGGGAAGGTTGGAGGAGAGCCACCCACCGACGAGAACTGGATGCCTTCGATAAACCTGTCGTTCAGGGCGCCGATTGCGGCTTCACGGAGCACGGGGTGCGGGGCGTCGATGGCGGCGCCGATCAGGAAGTCGAGCGCGGTGCTGTCCCGTGCGGATCCATGAGCCGAAATGATCGCGGCCATAGGGCCGATCGAGCGTCGGTGACTGAGCCGGGCATACGCATCACGCATTACGACTCCGGCTCCCATGGCGTGAAAGCCCGAGTCGGCGAGCGCCGGTGCCGCAGCGAAGACGGTCGCGCCATCGAGTCGCTCAATGGCGCGCGTCAGGACGGTGTAGTAGCGCTCGGTCGCTGCATCGTTGGCCGTTCTAAGAGGGTGTGACCTGAGAGCGTCGATCGCCGCTGCGGCGATGTGCGGATCCTCGTGCCCGGCGTAGTCGAGCAGCCAGGAGAAGACGCTCTGCGTCGAGTCTGCACTCCATCCCCGAACGATCGCTGCGGTCGCTAGTGGAGAGCCGACGGCATCGATGGCAGCCAATACTTGGTCCTGTCGTTCACCGCGCGCCAGAGAAGGAACGGCGCCATGCCACTCCTGCCAGCGATGTGGGTGGGCCGCGACGAAATCCTCGATACGGTCCAGGTGTTCGGGTGTGAGGTCCTCCCGCGAGCCGAGCGTGACGGCAGCGGTGCCGGACACATGGAAGGAATCGTCCCCGTGCAATGCGCGGAGCAGAGCGTCGATCACGGCAGTCGATCTGTCGGCTCCTGCAAGAGCGCGAGCCGCCGATACGCGGTTTCGCCAGTCAGGATCGCCTTCGAGTACGCCGATCAGCCAGGCGTCGTCTGCAGACTCCCCAAGACGCCCGAGCCCTGTTGCCAGGTACGACAGAGCTTCATCACCCGGCACGAGATCCTCCGCGACGGACCGCAAATCGCCCGCGTGCTGCGTCCACATCACATCGACGGTTGCTCGCGAGAAGTAGTAGGCTGCCGCGGCTCGAACCTCCGCCGACCGCGAACGGAGAAGTTCGAGAATGAGTGCGACCGCGCTGGGATCATGAACGTCCCGCATCCCGAAGCGGGCGATAGCCACGGCCCGGTCAGCTTCGACTCCAGCAGGCACCTCCGAAGCGGCCAGCGCGGCCAGCGCGGAACGGTCACCGACTCGACCCAGGGCATGTGCGATCTGTGCGAGGGCGGAGTGGTCGGTGTCACGTCGAAGCGCGTCAATCAAGGGAGCGATTGCCTCGAGCGATCCTCCTTGCCCGAGAGCGAACGCAGCGTGGGCACGAACCTCCGGGATGGAGTCGGTGAGGGCGAGCACGAGTGCATTGGTCGATCCTGCCGACCGAAGACTGCCCAGTGCCAGCGCGGCTCGCGATCGGATGACCGCGTCCTCACTGGAGAGGTCCTCTACGATTTTCGCAGTGTCGCGCTTCACCTGGGCATCGACCAGCCGCTGCAGATCAGGGCGTTCGAGCAAGTCCGACTGGATCGTGACGTGTGGAGACGCTTCGGAGGGCGTGCCGGGCACCGGCGCCTGGGCGTGCGCACATCCGGCAACGACGAGGGCGCCCAGCGCGAAAATCCAGGCAAGGCCGTGTACGGGCATCATAGCTGCGATCCGGGAACGTTAGGCAGGCGCGCAGCGTGGCCGCGGCCCGTCGGCGACATGCGTGCGAAAGGGGGGACTCGAACCCCCACGGGTGTTACCCCACCAGATCCTAAGTCTGGCGCGTCTGCCAATTCCGCCACTTTCGCAAGGTGGCGTGGTGCTAAACTGCACCACGGTCGGCGCGAAATATACTGGCCGACGGTGCCACTTCTCGTTCTCCAAGCAAACCCTTGCAGTCACTTCTCATGGAACCTTCCGGTAGCGCTCTGCGCGTCTCAGTCGTTCTTCTGGTGTCTTTAGCGTTCCTCGCGTCCTGTGCCGGCGGCGCGCAAGTGACCGAAACCGGTGAGCCCATCGCGCCGGAGCAGCCGCCCACCACCATCCGGCCGTCGCTTCCGCCAACTTCAACGGTGGCGACCGCTCCTGAAGTGCAGCCCTCACCTGGGTTCGACCCGGATACGGTCTCGTTCTCGCGATTCGATACGGGCCGGATGTGGACGTTTGACAATCCGCCTGTCGACTACCTCCGAGAGACTTACAACCTCACGCCGTCGCAGGCATGGTTTCAGCGTGCGAGGATGGGCGCATTGCGGTTCGCGGAATACTGCTCGGCCTCGTTCATTTCGCCCGATGGACTCATCCTCACCAACCATCACTGCGCCCGCGAGAGTATCACCGCCGTTACGCGCGAGGGAGAGTCGCTGGACGAGACAGGATTTGTCGCCGGCACTCGTCAGGACGAGCGCGAGGTCGAGGACCTCTTCGTCGAGCAACTGATCGACCTTTTCGATGTAACTGATCGCATAGAGGCCAGCGTGGCGACGGCCCAGACGAGCGCCGAGCGTGCCGAGGCCCGAGCCACGGCTATCAGCCGACTCGAGCAACAACTCACCGATGAGCGAGGTGGCGAAGCAGCCGGCATCCGCGCACAGGTCGTGGCTTTCTATTCCGGGGCCCAGTACTCGGCGTACATCTATCGTCGATTCGACGACATCCGCCTGGTCTTCGCGCCTGAAGCCTCGGTTGGCTTCTTCGGTGGTGAACCGGACAATTTCACCTATCCCCGCTACACGCTCGATTACACGTTCTTCCGTGCTTACGGGCCCGATGGCAATCCGCTCGACACGCGTAACTTCTACTTCCCCTGGAGCGCGGAGGGAAGTGCGCCCGGTGAGCTCGTCTTCGTGGTCGGCAACCCTGGCTCCACGACGCGCCTGCAGACCGTGTCGGAACTGCTCTTCCGCCGTGATGTGCACGAGCCGGCAGTGCTGCGGCTCTACGACACGCGGGCCGACATCTACGAGGAGTTCGTTAGCGCGAACCCTGATCACGACGATACGCCCGAGCTGCAGGACACGCAGTTCTCGCTGGCCAATGCGCGGAAGGCCTTCGGTGGCCACGTGGAGGGATTGCGGGACGACTACATCATCGCGAGGAGAGCCGCCGCGGAGCGCGCCTTCCAGCAGGCCATCCTGGATGATGACGACCTTCGCGATCAGTATGGTGGTGTAATCGACGCCATCGCCGCCAATCGGGTCGAGGCTCGGGAGCTCGCAAATCAAACCCGCGCGTTCCTGGGGATGGCCCCGGGCAGCGTGGTGGCGTCAAACGTGTTGGGACGAGCCATCTTTGCCTACGGATACGGCTTGACCAACAATCCTGCCCTTCGTCGAGGGGCGCTTGGTGTCGAGGAGGACCGTCCAGACGATCTCGAGCTTGCACTCCTGCAGGCGAAGCTGGACGACTTCGTGGTGTACTTCGGAGAGGATGACTCCGCCGTGCAGCAGATTCTCCGGGGCCGATCAACCGAAGAGGCCGCGCGAGAGATCTTCGCTGCCAGCGCCTTTCGCAGTCATGAAGGCACACAGCAGATGATCGAAGCTGGCAATCCGTCGACGTCGAATGATCCCGCCATCGTGGTCGCGCGAGCCATCTGGCCGCGGTTCGCACACTTCCAGCAGCGTTCATCCGTCCTCAATGCCTCCCTCAATGAGCTTCGGGGCCATCTGGGACGTGCACGGTTTGCGATTTATGGCCATGACGTACCGCCAGACGCATCATTCACCCTGCGCCTGAACGACGGGGTAGTGCGTGGCTACGAATACAACGGGACGGTCGCGCCCCCGTTCACCACGTTCTGGGGGATGTACGACCGGCATTTCAGCCACTCAGGCACTGAGCTCGAGGAGCACTTCGAGTTGTCGGATCGCTGGCTTCCAGTGCCGGATGACCTGGACCTCACCACAGCGTACAACTTTGTCAGCACGAACGACATCATCGGTGGCAACTCCGGTTCGCCGATGTTGAACCGCAACCTGCAAGTGGTCGGGGTGGCGTTCGACGGCAACATGGAAAGCCTGCCCGGTGACTTCATCTACCTCAGCGAGCGAAACAGAACCGTGGGCGTCGATTCGCGCGGGATGATCCACGCTCTGGAGGTGATTTACGAAGCGGATCATCTCGTCAGCGAGATCCTAGAGGCCGCCGCAGCCACCATCCGCTAAGTCTCCTCAACGACAGTCTGGAGGCGGTGTCGTGCGCGCGGCACCGCCTCTTCTCTATCGGTCGAACAGCGAAGCGAGCGCGGGAGTCACGTCCGTGAGGTCTCGCGCGTCTCGAAGAGCGGAGGCACCTGCACCGAATGCCACCAGTGGCACCGGATTGAGCGTGTGACCCCGGCTGGAGAGGTCCTCGACGTTCCCATGATCGGACGTCACGACGAGGAGCATCCGATCCAGGTTGATGGATGAGACGACCCCGGCAAGAAGCCCGTCCAGGTCTTGCAACAGTTGCCCGGCCAATTTAGCGTCCTGTGCGTGTCCGGCCTTGTCGACGTGGAAGTGCTCAAACAGGGTGAAGCTGACATTGCTCGCTAGCCTGGCCAGCCGCTCACCCGCCGCAACTGGGTCGAGACGCTCCACCTCGATTGGCTCTGGCCAGCCTCGCCCTGTGATGTCTGCGGACAGTGCCTCTCCGGCGCGGAGGGCCTGGCCATCCAGCAGACGCACGCCCGCGTCGAGGCTCGCACGCGTGGTGACCGTCCATCGATCACGCTGACGCATGTACTCGAAGAACCGGTTCGGGAAGGCGTTGACGAATCGGCTTGTTCGGCCTAGTCGACCCAACCTTGCGAAAACGCTTTGCTCTCGGATGACCTTTCTGGACGTCGAGTGGGGATAGGGTCCCCAGTGACGGCCGGCCAGTTTCGCACAGTTGATGCCAGTGAAGAGTGAAGCCTGCCCGGTTCCGCTCAGGGGAAGACCTTCGACCTCCAGCGTGGCGTCCAGAGGGACGAAGACGTGTGAGTCCTCACGAATCGGCACAACCTCATTCGTCCACCCGGTTCCTCGCGCAAGCCGCGAGAACGCGGGCAGAGTGTGCTCTGCGAGCGGGTTATCGGTCGAGGCGTCGCCCAGGCCCAGGCCGTCGATAAAGACGAAGATGACGTGTTCGGGCCGATTCATTCGGCGGTCGGGCGAGCCATTGCCACGAGTTGATCGAGCGGATGGTCGCCGTGTGGTCCCGTGAGGTCGATAACCGTCCGGCCGTTGCCGCGTGCCCATTCGGCCGCGCGGACATCCGCAGACGGAGGATGTACGCCGACCAGCACCACTGTTCTGGCCATGGCCGCCATCACAAGCGCACGCTCCTTATGATCATGATCGAACGGCCCATGAGTCATGTCGAAAGACGATACCATCACGCCACCAACCTTCGCAGCCGCTGCGGCTGCGGGCCGCATTGGGCCAGGGACTCGCGCCAAGCCGCTCGCTGCAACGAGGACCACCGGAGCGCGTGCCTCCACCGCGAACTTGCATGCCACTGTATCGAAGCCAGGGTTCATCCCCACCGCAAGTGACACCCCTGCCTGCAGTAGTCTCCTCGCAAGAGACTGCGCCGCCTCGTACGGTCGTGGCTCCAGCGGTGGCGCGGCGAGAAAGGCGACCTCAGCACGCGTGAGCTGCCTCGGATCCCCGAACACGAAGAGATGCGCCGGGCGCTGCGCCCAGTCAAGGTCGTCGAAGCCAGTCGGCCAGGCCGGGTGATTGGACGTTAGCACCGTGATGCGGCGATCCGAGAGAAGATCAACCTGTTCCGCAGCGGCAGAGAGGTGTGTATCGAACTCGGTACTCTGAATCCGTGCAACAATCTGATCTGCGCTCGGGATACCAGGCAGACGAACGAGGATCTGCTCACGCGGCGTGGCACGAAGCTCGTCTGCACTCTCGAATCGGTGCGTAAGCCTGCCCGCAGTTACGCGACCGACTCCATCGAGCCGGGCGAGTGCGAGAGCAAGGACGGCGGAATCGCGGGTTTCTTCCTTCATTTACTTGCGGAGCGGATGGGGAAGATCCGAAATCCCCCCGGGCAGAACTTCCCCTGTAAAATCATGCTACTGCGTCGATATGTAGCGTGGGTGAGCGGGAATGACCCACTGACGCGGTGGCATCTACTTTGTGCACTCGCGCCCGTTGAACTGGTTGAACCACGCGAGACCATCACCGTACCTCAGAAGCATGTTCGAGCCGCTTAAGGTCCTACACGTCGGTGATGAGGCGTCCGACGACTTGCCGCTGGCAGCCAGCGACTCGCTAAGGCGGGCCGGTTACGAGACGCAGATACTGCACGTCGACGGCGTAAAGGAGGCCTCCCATGCGTTGAGCAGATCATCCTTTGATCTGGTTGTGGTGTCGAATCTAGGCGGAGAAGAGTCCCCGACTGATGTGGTCGCGACCGCGTTGCGACTTCAGCCAGACGTGACGATCGTGATCCTCGAGGCCGACGTAGACGATTTGCCCACGATCCTACGTTCAGGTGAGGCCGACTACGTCCCGGAGAGTGAGTGGGCGAATCTCGGGTTGATCGTCGCGCGAAAGCGAAGCACCGACTCCGACAAGGACACTCGTCCAATCGCATCAGCGATCGAACAACTTCCGATTCCGGCCTGCACGATCTCAGCCGGTGGGATCATACTTGATGCGAACGCAGGTTTCGCCAAGTGCACCGGGCATTCAAGCGTCGCCGAGGTTCTCGGCAAGACGCTTCCGCAGGTGGGCGTGCCGGCTGAGGAAGAGCTCTCGACTCCGCCCAGCCCCCGCGTGAGGATCACAGATGGCGGTGAGGCCCTGCTGCACGTCTCTAGCGACTCGTCCAAGGGGGCGCGGACCGTAGTCCTCTGGCCAGTCGGGGAGGACACTGTTCTGATCGACGCAAATGAACACGAGCAACAAGTTGCCGACGCTCGTACCCTGCGACTGGTGGCGGAAGCTGCAGCCGATTTCACGCTCTCTGTCCGTGATTCCGAATCCGGATTGGCCGTAATCGAGTGGGCGTCTGACAGTCTCGCTGAGCTGGTCGACGGAATTGAGCACGGAGTCTCTGAGTTGGCGTCCGTGGTTCGTCAGGGCGTGCACGCCGATGACCGGATCCCGCTTCTGCGCACAATGGTCGCCGTGCAGGTGGG
>JBJHBB010000043.1:0-9302 GCA_050485265.1 Rhodothermales bacterium
ACACTCCTCCATGTTGTTCAGAGGTAGCTGGTCATCCTCGCCATGGCAGAGCTCCGTTCCCACCTCGGCAGTCATTGCCGGCACCATACAGAGGTGCGCGGCAGTCGGTAGCGCAGTACCAGCAAAGAGCACTAGCGCGACTGCGACGGTGGACCAGCGGTATATGGAATTGCAGTAACTCAAGTCTCAGGGCGTCTCGCGCACAATTCTATGGTATATGGTGTTGCAAAACCAGACCCTGCTATGAAATCCGAGGCTCCCTTTCCATGTTTTAAGCTTGAGCGTGATAAAACCCGCAATCGTTCAGAGCTCACCCTCACTCTCTCGCGAGTCGACGGTCACCTCGCCCTCAGCCCCCGGGTGCATGACGCGCATCCGGTAGGCTCCGAGTTGGCCGGGCTCAACGGTGTTCGCCAGGATGGCGTAGGTCCCCGATCGATCGAGCGTGATCACGATCGATGCAGGCTGGGGGAGGTCCGGGCCTCCCGCTGCCGCCAGTTGCTCGAAAGTCCCCTGGAGGCCGACTTCCATAAAGCCGAGTACGAGGAACGGCTCGAAGTCGTCGGACCAGAGGTCGATCTGTACGCGCTCACCGGCCGAACCAGTGTAGAACCAGGTGTCGAAGTACGTGCCGTCGTCGAGCTGATGGTCGTCCTCGTCTAGCGTCCCGGTGACGCCCTGATTTGGCCCGATTGTGCGCAGCTCGGCCGCAGGATCAGAAAGCGACCGCCCTGCGCGGACGGCTGCCTCGAGGACGGTGGCCGCGTCCGGGAGCTTGCCGCTCATCGTGGCGGCGGTAACGATGGCACCACAACCGCCCATGGGGAGCGTGCTGACAACAAGAAGGCCGGTTGCAACAGCGGCCAGAACCGTGGATCTGACTGTCATTCGTTCTCTATTGAGGTTTTGGAGGCGACCGTGATTAGGGGTACCAGTCATGTGTGAACGCATCGCATCAAGGCGCCGATCCACGATAGTCCGCAGGGTGAAGGCGGCCCTCTTCGTCGACGACGTTGGTTTCGGCGCCGGGCGAGACGTCGGTGTTGTGCGCAGAAACGCAGCGCCATCCATCCTTAGTTCGATGGGCGACGAAGGAAAAAATGTTCGATCGTCGCGCCGGGGCTTGGACATCCCCGATTGGCGTCTGCCCGGTGAGGTACATCCTGGCATGGATGACAGACACGTCTTCACCCAGGCGGCGCACCTTCACGCGACCAACTCTGAGGTGAGAGTCCCCGAAGATCGTATCCAACCCGTACGCATGGGCGCGCTCGATCGCCGAGCGGTCCTCCCACCAGATGCCGACGACATTAACGAAGTCAGCGTCGTCCACGAAAAGCGCAGCGATGGAGGCAGCATCATGCTCGTTCCAGGCTTCAGCGAAGAGGTACGGGATGCGGGCCGGATCGCTGCTCGCTTCATCTCTCATGCCGTTTCGAGCTGAGGGTGTACAGAGATATGCAGCTGCGCAGGCATCCGGCCGATTGCGTTGCGAACGACCTCTCCGAAGCCCACGATCAGCGTGCGCTTCAGGAACGCTTGTCCATGTACCAGTCGCACCACGCGACTGGGGACGGGGTCCTCGAAATACCGGATGCGCTCGCGGCTGCCACGTCCGAGAGAACGAATCGCCGTTGCCGGGATGAGTGTCACGCCGCCCCTCTCGTCCACCAGACGCCGAAGCGTATCGATGGTCCCACTCTCGAAGCGGAGAGGTCCGTCCATCCCGCCTCGCGCACCGCAAAGCTGGAGAACCTGATCACGGAAACAGTGACCCTCAGCCAGGAGCCATACGTCGTGGTGACGCAACTCGTCGACCGAGAGTCGCGAGCGCTCGGCTAAGGGATGATCTGCACCGACGTACGCGGCAAACGGCTCCTCGAACAGGAACTCCGAAACCAGCGACGCGCCCTGCTCTTCGGTCGCGATCAGGCCGGCGTCGAGCCGGTCGGCCACTAACTCCGATAGAATCTCCTCGGTCCTGAGTTCTCGGATGTGGACCACTACATCCGGGAAGCGTTTGGCGAGTGGCTGCGCTACGACCGGGAGTATGTAAGGAGCAAGCGTGGGAAGAATGCCCAGGCGAAGCTCACCTCCCCGATGACCTCGCGCCTCCATCACTATCTCGGGCAGGCGGGCTGCCTGCTGGAGCACGTTGCGGGCCTGGCCGAGGAGCATTTGGCCGATGTCGGTGGGTTCGACCGGCGAGCGCTGACGATCGAAAATCACCACCCCGAGCTCATCCTCGAGCTTCTGCAGCTGAACACTCAAAGTGGGCTGGGTGATGTGGCACGCCTCGGCCGCCCGCCCGAAGTGTCTGTGGGTGTCGACGGCGACCGCGTAGCGGAGCTGGGTGAGGGTCATTGTAATAGATGTGGACTATTCCATGATACATAGGATCGACTTGATCAATGGCAGACCGGGACCTATCATCCTCTCATCACCGCCCGCAGATCTAAGCAGAGTTCCATTATGGAGGCCCCGAAAAATCCCCGTCTCACGACCGCCGACGGCGCGCCCATCCCCGACAACGAGAACGCCCTTTCCGCCGGGCCGCGCGGACCGTTGCTCATGCAGGACGTGGTCTTGATCGAGCAGATGCAGCGATTCAACCGCGAGCGCATCCCCGAGCGTGTTGTCCACGCCAAAGGCTCCGGCGCCTACGGCACCTTCACCGTCACCAACGACATCACCAAGTACACGCGTGCAACCATCTTTTCAAAGGTTGGCAAGCAAACCGACCTGGTGATTCGCTTCTCGACCGTCGCCGGCGAGCGGGGCGCGGCCGACGCTGAGCGCGACCCGCGCGGCTTCGCGGTCAAGTTCTACACCGACGAGGGCAACTGGGACCTCGTGGGCAACAACACCCCGGTGTTCTTCGTCCGCGACCCGTACAAATTCCAGATGTTCATCCACTCGCAGAAGCGGCATCCGCAGACCAACCTGCGCGACCCCGACATGCAGTGGGACTTCTGGAGCCTCTGCCCGGAGAGCCTCCATCAGGTGACCTGGCTCATGGGCGACCGCGGCATACCGCGCTCCTACCGCCACATGGACGGCTTCGGCAGCCACACCTACTCGATGGTCAATGCCGAGGGTGAGCGCGTCTGGGTCAAGTTCCACTTCAAGACGCAGCAGGGGATCGAGTGCCTCACCAATGAGGAGGCCGCCGAGACCATCGCCGGCGACCGCGAGAGCCACCAACGCGACCTCTACTACTCGATTGAGGAGGGCAACTTCCCCAAGTGGAAGCTCTGCATCCAGGTGATGACCCAGGAGCAGGCGGACAACTTCCGCTGGAATCCCTTCGACCTCACGAAGGTCTGGCCACAGGGTGAGTACCCGCTGATCGAAGTCGGTGAGATGGAGCTCAACCGCAATCCTCAGAACTACCACAACGAGGTCGAGCAGGCCGCCTTCAATCCGAACTCATTTGTGCCGGGGATTGGACCCAGCCCCGACAAGATGCTCCAGGGTCGGCTCGTCTCCTACCAGGACACCCACCTCTATCGCCTGGGAGTTAACTACCGTGACCTCAAGGTCAACTGCCCGATGGCCAAGGTCAATAACTACATGCGTGATGGCGCCTTCGGCGGCACCCGCGACGAAGGCACCGGGCATCCGAACTACTTTCCCAACTCGGTCCCGGGCTCCCCGCAGCCGGACCCGTCCTACGCCGAGCCCGCCTGGCACCTGGGCGAGGTGACGGTGGACCGCTATGACGCACGCAAGGACCACGACGACTACACGCAGGCCGGCGACCTTTTCCGCCTGATGAGTGAGGACGAGAAGGACCGACTGGCGAACACCATCGCCGGGGCCATGCAGGGCGTGCGGCAGGAGGTCATCGACCGCCAGCTGGAACACTTCGACAAAGCCGACGAGGACTACGGGCGCCGAGTGCGCAAGGCCCTGAGCCGGAACGGCGATGGCGCTGCGCAGGCAGCCCGCAAGGAGCAGCCCGCCGGCGCCAACAGCTAGGCAGCTGCGACATCCCCACCACGCGACGTTGAGGCGGGACCCTAGTCCTCGGGGTCTCGCCTCACGTCGTTGTCAGGCTCACCGAAGAGGCTTGCCGAAGTCGCGGTCTCGGCGGTGACGTCCTCGGCCTCCGGTTCATCCCCAAACACGCCGATCCGGTATCGGTAGCTGAGCTCGCCGCCGTACCAGCCGGTGATTCCGAGCAGCGCGGCGATCAGAACCGAGAGGCCCAGTCCCCACGGCCACACAGCTGCGGCTGGATCGGGCCAGCGGAGCAAGAGGCTGATGAAGGCGAAGATCAGCACCGCCACGTTTCCGAGAAAGTGGATCCAGCCGGCTCGATGCTTCCGGGCTCGACGAATGGTGAAGTAGTCGATCAGGCCGGGCAGTGCGGCCAGCACGCCGCTTAGCAGGCCGATGCCCACCAGCCAGAGCGATGCGCGCGCCCAGAAGAAGTCACCGGATACGAGGTACCCGAAGTCGGCTCCGAGAGCACCAATCAGGAACGCGATCGGAAACGGAACGAGGATCGGATGGATCGGGTGACCAGCGATATTTGCGGTACTGGGTATGCCTGTGCGTGGAAGCGTTGGTCTGGACATAGACGGGTAAACGAGTTCTGTCAGAAAGTACTCGTTGCAGGTGAGACTCGTGACATAGAGAAAGAAGAGCAAACGGTCGTACGATTCGTCGTGTACGCACACATCGTCTCACATGCGGAACGAATCGAGAAAAGGTGGTTTAAAGGGACCGCGCCAGTCAGCGCTCCGCTCAGCCCACACTCCACCTCACCCTTCTTGACATGGCAGAAAACAGCGACAGCAGCGGCGCCGTAGCCTCGGTCGCCATCGTGGTCCTCGTCATCGTGGCGCTCATTGCCGGCTACTTCCTGTTCTTCCAGGGCGGCGACGGCACCTCGCAGCCCGACATCCAGATCGAGTTGCCCGAAGGCGGCGACTGATTCGCAACCAGGCTCTAATCTTGGGGGTGGCGGCCGGCCGGCTGCCGCCCCTTTTTTATGGGACCGATTCCATCCCGAGGACATCCAGACCCTGTTCGAAGACGACGTCCACGGGAATCCTGGCATCAGCGAGTCGGTCCAGGTCCTGCTGGAGTCGCTCCCCGATGGTGCCGTATTCGGCGATGAAGGCGGCGACCGCCTCGTAGTCACCATCTCCCTGTAGCCTCAGAATCCGCTCGGAGAGGCTCGCCACGGCCTGACTGATGCGTGACTCGTTGACTCGGTAACGCCCTTCGACATCGCGGGTGAACGCCCCGTAGGTCTCGAAGTAGTTGAAGCGGATCAGGTTCGCGATGCCGTGCGCGCTGGCCGAGCCAAAGCGGATCGAGCGGAAGATCGACGCAAGGAAGGTCACGTAGTTGTCGACCACGTCGTGGCCCGGTCCGAGTTCGCCCCGCCCCGACAGCACCTCCACCATGTGGAGGCCGAGCACGTCGGCCTTACCCTCCTCGAGGGCCGCGGCGTGTTCGCGTAAGGCCTCGCGCACCGAGCGTCCGCTGCCGTCCACGAGGTCCTTCACACCGAGGCCGTGCGCGACCTCGTGAAACATCACGTTCTCGAAGAAGGCGTCGAAGGTGATGTTCGCGCGTTGCTCAGGCACGATCAGAACATCGGCGATGGGCACCAGAATGTGGTCGAACTTGGCCTGCATCGCGTTCTTCAGTTGCAAGCGGCGGGTGCCCATCTCCTGCTGCAGACCCTCGTCGTTAGGCAGGTTCACGGCGATGGTCTTGCTGCCGGCGTTGGCGTCGCCTGCGTAGTAGATCACGTCGTAGGCGCCGAGGTCGGAATCGGTGCCGGGGAGCTCGGCGCGGTACGCTTCGGGGACTGGTAGACCTCGCTGCAGCTCAGGAAGCAACTCAGCGTAGCGCGCCAGGCGCGAGCTCCATGCCCGGTCCTTCACCAGCACGAATGCCTCGTGAGCGGCCTTGGCACCGAAGAGCTGATCCTCGTAGGTCTCGATGGGCCCCACGATGATGTCCAGCGTGTTGTCGCGCATCTCTAGCCATGCGCGATCGCTGGGTAGGTAGTCGTCCGTTTCCAGAGCGAGTGCCCGCGCCTCCAGGTAGCGGGCCAGTCCGTTGTCCTCGGCCAGCGCAGCCGCCTCGCGCAGGAGTTCCGCGGCACGCTCGTGCTGTTCGGCGAATTGCTCTCGATAGGGCACGGCCACGAGGTTTCCGGCGCTATCGCGGCGGACGAGGGTGTAAAGGTCGAGGATGGCCGGGTCGCCGTCGGCAGCGGCGCGGACGTCCTCGCGCGTGGCATCGGGCGGGTAGAAGTTGGCGCCGAGCGGTTTCTGGGGCACGCCCTCTGCAAAGGGCTCATCGCCGCGAAGACGGTCCCACGGACCGTAGTTGATGCCGGCGAACTGGCGGCTGCGGGCGTCGGGGAGAGAGGCCAGCAGCGAGTCCCGGTTTCCGTAGGCCTGGTACCAGAACACCTCGTCCATCAGGTCGGCCGCCTCGATAAGAAGCGGGATGATGGTGCGGTCGGCATCCGATAGGGGGAGGTCCGTCGTGAGTCGCACGGTTGTGTACTGATCCAGCCGCTCCTGCATCTGTGGGCTCGCTGCGTCCGTGTCGATGGAGGGCGCGTTGCTCACAGGCCCGTCGTCGGGGAGCCGTTCAATCTCACATCCGGCCAGCCCTACCATGAGAAGCATGACGAGGCCCGCTCTCTGTAGTCTCATCGGGGATTCCCTTAGTCCAGGGAGCGCAAGATAGCGCGGCCCGCAGCTCTTCGTCTGAACGACTGCGGGCCAGCTTCCAGAGTCACGTCATGCCCAAAGCAAGCGTGGCCATTCCAGTTGCTGAGTGCTATCGCCCTCTCCCAGGCGGGCGGCCGCCCTTCGGCCGTGCCTCCTGCCGCTCCTGCGGGCCACGTTCCGTGTCGGTGGCGTGCAGCGACTCGTGGTAAAGGTCGTCCAGCAGCATCGCCAGTAGCTCGGGCTCGCCCTCCTCGACGAGTCGTTTCGCCACGCCGATGAAGCGGCGCAGACGCTCGCGCTCCAGGTTGCTCTTCTCGCGGAGACGCTGTTCGAGGAGTACCACCAGGCGCTCGCCGACGCGGGTTGCGACCTCGTCGTCGGTGGGAATGTCTCTCCAGTCCATGTCGATCTCGTAGCGTTTGACGACGTCTGCCAGGGGGAGTTCGTCCTGCGGGGCGACCAGCGAGATCGCCACACCGGTGCGTCCGGCGCGCGCGGTACGGCCGGCGCGGTGGATGTAGTACTCTCGGTCCTGCGGGATGTCGTACATGAAGACGTGGCTCAGGTCCTCCACGTCGATGCCTCGCGCGGCCACGTCGGTCGCCACGAGGAAGCGCAGCTTGCCGTCTCGGAGCTGGGCCATCACCTTCTCGCGCGCGTTCTGGGTAAGGTCGCTCGAGATTTCGGCGGCATCGTAACCGTAGTTGCGAAGGAAGTGGGCCACGTACTCAACCTCGCGCCGGGTGTTGGCGAAGATGAAGGCCGAGTCCGGATTCTCGAGCTCGATCAGCTTGACCAGCGTGCGATCCTTATGCATCTGGCCCACCTTGTACGCCCGGTGGTCCATCCCTTCGACGTGAATGCTACCGGTCGAGAGCGACAGGAAGCCGGGCTTGTTCAGGAACTCTTCCCCCACCTGCTGAACCTTGTAGGGCATGGTGGCCGAAAACATGTAACTGGCTCGCTCGCGCGGCAGGTACCGCTTGAGCTTCTTCATGGCGGGGAGAAAGCCCATCGAGAGCATCTCGTCGGCCTCGTCGAGTACCAGCACGCGGAGGTTGTCGAGCCTCAGCGAGCGGCGTTCGAGATGGTCCAGGATGCGGCCCGGCGTGCCCACGACCACGTGCGCGCCGCGGCGGAAGGCGTCGTTCTGAGGCCCGTACCCGACGCCGCCGTACACGGCCACCGCGTCGAGGCGGCTCTCTTTCGGAAGGCCTGAGTTGAGACGCTCGAACTCGGCCATGATCTGGCGAGCGAGTTCTCGCGTGGGACCCAGGATTATGGCCTGCGCCTCGCGGACGGAGGGGTCGAGCAGCTCCAACAGCGGCAGCAGGAACGCGCCCGTCTTGCCCGTTCCGGTGCGGGCCTGCACGATCAGGTCCTTCTTGTCGAGGATGTACGGCACCGCGCGCTGCTGCACAGGCATCAGCGACGGCCAGCCAACGGCCGTAAGTCCGAGCTTCAGGCGCTCAGGGAGGCCCTCCACCTCGGCTGGGGGCAGGGCCGGCTCGGGCTCCTTGAAACGCTCCGCCGTCCGCTCGGCGGTTTTGAGATTCTGGGCCTTCTGGGTGAGGTCGATTACGGAGCGGTATGCCATGTAGCGCAGCGCCCTCCCGCGAGGGCCGATCGAAATTGGTCAGACAGTAAACGATGCTGATAGCGGCGCGCCCATCGCCTGTTCCGTTGATTACACGAGGATGCGGGGAAGAAGCCTCCTACATCGCCATACCGCCATTGACGTTCAGCACGTGACCGGTGATGTAGGCGCCGGCATCGGAGGCCAGGAATAGAACCGCGGCGGCGATGTCGTCGGGCTGTGCCGGGCGGCCTAGCGGAACACCGGAGAGCATCGCCTCGCGAGCAGCCTCCGGCAGGGCGTCGGTCATGTCGGTGGCCACGTAGCCCGGGGCGACGACGTTGGCCCGAACTCCGCGACCCCCGAGTTCTTTCGCCAGACTCTTGGTGAAGCCGATGATGCCGGCCTTGCTCGCAGCGTAATTCGCCTGCCCGGCGTTGCCCATCACGCCCACGACCGACGAAAGGTTGATGATCGAACCCCCTCGCCGCTTCATCATGGGACGATAGGCGGCCTTGCAAAAGTTGAAGACCGACTTCAGGTTGGTGCCGATGACGGCGTCCCAGTCCTCCTCAGTCATCCGGATGAGGAGGTTGTCGCGCGCGACACCCGCATTGTTGACGAGCACGTCGAGGCTTCCCCATGCATCCAGCACCTGCTTGACGGTCTCCTGCGCCGCATCAAAATCGGCTGCATCGCCCTGGACGGCAAGCGCCTTCGTACCGGCATCCTCCAACGCGGACTTGAGCGCATTGGCGGTCTCAGCAGATGAGCGATAAGTGAACGCGACGGAAGCTCCGGCCGCGGCGCACGCCTCCACAATCGCGCGACCAATTCCGCGCGTGCCACCGGTTACGAGGACGTTCTTTCCAGTGAGGTCGAGATGCATCTCTCAGGGCTTCGGGTTTCAGGCGGTGAAGGCGGACAACTCGTCGGCGGTGCCCACCGTGGCGGTCTCGACGAGGCCCTGCTGTCCATGACCGCACTGCGCGACGAGCACGACGTCGCGGCGTGGA
>JBJHBB010000044.1:0-9274 GCA_050485265.1 Rhodothermales bacterium
GGGCGTCCTCACCCGTCTGGCTCATGACCGGATCGGCCGCCAGTACTACGATGAGCGTTGCGGCGAGGGCCCAATGCGGGCGGCTGAAGGTCAGCATTGGCGTACGGTAAATGGTGACGGGCCAAGAAGAGAGGCCCGCACCGGGGCGCGGGCCTCGCAGTCTCAGTTGGAACATCCGATACTCTAGTTGCCGCGAGAGCGAGTAGTCCTGCTGCTACCTGAGTCGGAACTGCTTCTCGTCGAGCCGGAGGTGCTACGCTGCGGAGGCGGGCTCGAGGGCGCGGGCCGGGCCGCCGGCCGTGAGCGCTGTGGGGGCGGGCTGGCTGCGGGCCGCTGGGTACCCTGAGCGCGCTGCCTTGGGGGAGCGGCTGAACGGCTGGGGGTAGCACCCGAGCGCGCTCGCGGACGAGCCTGACGCGCGTTGTTGTCGCCCGAGCGGCTTGGCGCGGGCTGGCTACGCTGCGGCGGCTGCTCGTCCCGCGCCGGAGACTCGCGAGTCTCCGGCGGCGGCGGTTGCGTCTGGCGTGGAGGCGGAGCCTGACGCGGGGGTGGCTGCGTCTGGCGCGGCGGCGGAGCCTGGCGCGTCTGTGGCTGGGGCTGGCGCGTCTCACCCTGGCGCGTCTGCGGCTGGGGCTGGCGCGTCTCACCCTGGCGCGTTTGCGGCTGGGGCTGGCGCGTCTCACCCTGGCGCGTCTGCGGCTGGGGCTGGCGCGTCTCACCCTGGCGCGTTTGCGGCTGAGGACTGTCCCATCGCGATCGCGACGGTGCGGTCTCACGCTGAGGCTGCCGTGTCTGAGGTGTTGTCTGAGGCTGGCGCGTCTGAGGCGCAGTCTGCGGCACGCGCGTCGGCTCCGTCGTACGAGTCTGCGGGGCGGTTCGCGCGGGCGCACTCACGTCCGGCTGCAAGCCCGAACGATCGATGGCGCGGCGCGTGGGCTCGGCGTCGACGCCGCGTGTGGTGCCACCGAGCGCAGCAGTGCGATTCACCAGAACGTGCTGACGAGTGTCGTTGGACAGGCTGCGTGCCTGCCGCGGACCTACCGGTGCGTCGAGCGCGAGTCGTCTCGTGTCTGCGGTGACGGCGGCTAGCGCACTTCTGCGATCGCGGGTAGAGGATGACCCGAGTGCAGGGCGGACGGGACCGCGAGAACGACCTGAGCTCCAGTTGCCACCTGCGTACGGCGAACCACCGTAGTAGTAGCCGTCATGCCAGCCGGAAGAATATCCGTGATGCCAGCCGGCCCAGTAGCCTGAACTAAACCCTGAGTGATGACGCCAGCCACCCCCATAGAATGGTGACCACGCATAGCGGTACGGAGACCAGAAGTACCTCGGTGAAATGGGATAGCCCATTGCCCAGAGCAGGAACGGGTCGTGCCATCCCATTCCCCAGTAGGGACTGGCATAGCCGAAATGACCATGACCGAAGGACATCCCGATGTGGAACGACCAGCCCGGACGATAGAAGGGGTCGTAGTACGATGCCCACGATCCGTAGTGATACGGCGAGTAGTACGACGGGTAGTAGTAGCTACGGTAGCGGGGATAGTAGTAGTGATGGCTCACGTACGTGGTACGGCCGTAGTACGCGTCGTAGTAGTCGTCGTCCGCGTAATAGCGTGACACGGCCACCTGATCCTGGTAATAGCCCCCGTCGGCCTCACCGTAGTATTCCTCAGTGACGTAGGCGGACTCGCCGTACTCGGCCACATAGTCCTCCTGGGCCATACCGTTCAACCCCACACGCGCGCCGGGCGCGGCCGCCTCTCCGCTCCACGTCGGAGCGCTCTCCACGGTGTGGGAGTCGGAGGTGGTCTGCCCGGAGGCGCCGAGCTGGGTATAGCATCCGGTGACGCCCAGTCCAAGCGCCACGACGAGGGCCAGCGGCGCTATCCAGCGCGCGACCTTGGGAGACGATTGGAGAGATTCTCTGGTCATGAGCGTGAGGCGAAATCAGGGCAGGTAAGGTACGGGTCTGCTGCGGCGGAGGTCCTGGCCCGAATTGCAGGCCCCCGGAGGCGCGGGGTATATTGAGCGGCCGCCCCCGGGAAGCCTGCGGCAGGGCCACCCGCCACCGAGGATGCCGCCCTCCGCTCTACCGAGGTAACACGTCGGACCGGCTCTTCGCGAATGTTCCGCAAGGATCGCGCCGAGGGGCCTCAGGACGGCGCCGGGGGCCCTCACTTCCCGCCGCGACCCTGCAATCGGGGCCGCGGCGTCCGCTTTTCGCCACACCGCAGTCTCCGATGGCCGACAAGATCACCCCCCGCAGCGAAGACTACGCGCAGTGGTACGGCGACGTCATTCGTGCAGCACGCCTAGCTGAGCACTCGCCCGTTCGCGGGTCCATGATCATCCCACCGAACGGTTACGCGCTGTGGGAGAACATGCAGCGCGTCCTCGACGGGATGTTCAAGGCCACGGGGCATCAGAACGCGTACTTCCCTCTGTTCATCCCCATGAGCTTTCTGGCTCGCGAGGCAGAACACGTCGAGGGGTTCGCAAAGGAGTGTGCGGTGGTGACCCATCATCGACTCACGGTGAATGGTGAAGGAGCCCTGATCGTGGATCCGGAGGCGAGTCTCGAAGAGCCGCTCGTCGTGCGGCCGACATCCGAGACGATCATCTGGGACGCCTACAGCCGATGGATCCAGTCCTGGCGAGACCTCCCCATTCTGATCAATCAATGGGCGAACGTGGTCCGCTGGGAAATGCGCACGCGCCTGTTTCTGAGGACCGCAGAGTTCCTGTGGCAGGAAGGACACACCGCCCACGCGTCGGAGGCCGAGGCCGTCGAGGAAACGCAAAGGATGCTTGACGTCTACGCGACCTTCGCCGAGGAGTACATGGCGATGCCCGTCGTCAAGGGCGTCAAGTCCCCAAGCGAGCGCTTCGCGGGAGCGGTCGACACCTACGCGATCGAGGCGCTCATGCAGGACGGGAAGGCGCTGCAAGCCGGCACCTCGCACTTCCTCGGCCAGAACTTCGCTCGGGCCTTCAACTGCATGTTCACCAATCAGAACAACGAGCAGGAGTACGTCTGGGCCACGAGCTGGGGTGTGTCCACGCGTTTGATCGGCGGGCTCATCATGACCCATTCGGACGACCAGGGCCTGGTGCTCCCTCCGCGACTCGCACCAACACAGTGCGTGATCGTCCCGATTTATCGGAAGGACACCGACCGCGACACCGTCCTTGGCGCCATCGACAAGATGCGGGTCGAACTCGAGGTGGCCGGCGTGCGCGTGAAGGTCGACGCGCGAGAAGAGTACCGCCCGGGCTGGAAGTTCAACGAGTACGAGGTCCAGGGCGTCCCGGTGCGCCTCGCGGTCGGACCACGCGACGTTCAGAACGGTGAGGTAGAGGTCGCCCGGCGGGACCAGGGAGGCAAGGAAACGGTCCCCATGGATGGCATCGCCGATCACGTCTCGGGCCTCCTCGACCAGATCCAGCGCGGCCTGTTCAACACGGCGAAGAGCTTCCGCGAGCAAAACACCCACACGGTCGACACCTACGACGACTTCAAGGATGCCATCGAGCAGGGCGGCTTCGTGATGGCGCACTGGGACGGCTCTGCCGAGACCGAGGCCCAGATCAAGGAGGAAACGAAGGCTACCATCCGCGTCATTCCAATCGACGGTGAGCCCGAGGACGGCAAGGATCTGATCAGCGGCAAGCCTTCAGATCGGCGCGTCGTGTTCGCCCGCGCCTACTAGTGGCCTGATGACGAGCATGCGCTCCTCCGATCAGTCTGGGCGCAGCTACCGGTTCGCCAACGCGCTGTCGTACATCATTAATCCGCTCATCCTGCCACCGATCGGATTTGGGCTGATTCTCCGGCATTTTGGGGCCGGAGCCGCGGAGATCGCTGCGCTCGTCGCGGCTAGCCTGTTGTTTTTCACTGCGATCCCGCTGGCGTACATCGTCCAGATGGTCAGGACGGGGCGGGCCGAAAGCGTCGAAGTGCGGGAGAGATCCGCGCGCTGGAGGCCTTTGCTCTTCGGAGTAGGATCCTATTTCGTTGGTGTGGTCGCCGTGATGATCGTCGGGAGCACAGCCCTGCCGTTGATCGTCGCGCTGGCGCTCCTGTACCCCATCAACACGCTGATCGTCGCGCTCATCACCCGGCGCTGGAAGATCTCCGTTCACATGGTAGGTCTGGGCGGATTCATCTCAGTATTGCTCTTCGCTTCGCTGCTCGTCTCTGAAGCGCTGCCGCCGCGCGAAGGCAGTTTACTGCAGCTAGTCACCGTTCTGCCGCTACTCGCACTAGTCCCGCTCCTCATGTGGGCGCGCGTTCGAGTCGGTGCGCACACCGTTGGGCAGGTCACCGCCGGAGCCATCTTCGGGCTGCTCCTCCCCTATCTGGAGTTGACACTCATCCTGTGGGCGCTAGGACTCATCTGAATATCTGGAAGAGACGCTAGCGCGCCCCTTCCGCCAAGGAGCCCAACCCGTCCGCACGGGTTCAGGCAGGGTGAGAGCAATGATTAACCAGACGGCAGACTTTCTGTGGCGGCTGCCCCGACTGGCGCTGATCGGCTTGGTCCGATTCTACCAGATGGCTATCGGGCCCTGGCTGCCGTCGAGTTGTCGGTTCACACCTTCATGCTCGACCTACGCGCTGCAGGCGCTTCGCGAGTACGGTGCGGTCAAGGGATTCGTGCTCGCGGTTTGGCGCATCTTGAGGTGCAATCCGTTCGGTGGTCACGGCCACGATCCTCCCAGATGGTTCGGGGAGGCAAAGGAAGACAGCACCGACATTCCGATCGCCGGCGAACCGGCCGAGTAGCGGCGCTCAGCCATCCTCAGAGAGAAGTTCGACGACGACGGCCTCCTCAGGCTCGAGCCACCTGGTGGTGTTACCGCGGTTTCTCTTCTTGAGCGCGGGGATGAGGCGACCCTCGCGGTGCGCCTCGATGATGCCGGGGTGCATGTAGTAGTTCCGGCAGACTGCGACCGTGTTGCCCAGAGCCTCCGCGACCTCCTTGCAGACCTCGCGGATCTGGCGCTCGACATCGTCCTCCGATTCCGGAGCGCCCCGCGCTTTGAGCGCTCGGGCCGAGAGAACCGTCCCTCCCCAGGTGCGAAATACCTTCGCACTGAACGCTTCGCCGGTGATTTCTCGGAGATACTCGTTCACGTCGCCGGAGTCGATGGCGCGCTTGCCGCCCTCGGCGTAGTACTGAAAGAGAGTGTACCCGGGGATGTCCCGGCAGGCCTTCACGAGTCGCGCGAGACGCTGATCCCGCAATTCGAGGTCGTGCTCCTTTCCGCTCTTGCCGACGAAGCAGAAGCGGACGGCGCCATTGCCGAAATCGACGTGGCGATCACGCAACGTCGTCAATCCGAAAGAGCCCCCCTCGGCGTATTGCGGGTTGCCGATTCGGATGAGCGTCTCGTCAAGGAGTCGCACGGCGAGGGCGAGCACCTTCCTGCGGTCATGCGTCCGGCGCCGCAAGTCGGCCTCGACCTGTTCGCGAAGCGCGGGGAGTGTCTCGCCAAACCTGGGCAAGCGAGCATACTTGGCCTCGTCCCGGACTCGTCTCCATGCCGGATGGTAGCGATACTGCTTTCGGCCCGCCGCGTCGCGGCCCGTCGCCTGAAGATGTCCTCGTGGATCGGGGCAGATCCAGACGTCCTCCCAGGCAGGCGGGATGACGAGACCCTCGGCGCGCTGCCGATCGTCATCGCTTACCAGATCCCCCTCCGGATGATGGTAGGAGAATCCCCTCCCCCGGCGACGCCGCGTGATCCCCGGTGAAGCATCGGTGACGTACACCAGCCCTGCCAGCTGAGCGCTCTGGCGCGCGTCATCCGGGTTCGGTTCCACTAGTTGAGGCATACGGCTCGATTGCAGGGGCCGCCTTGAAGCCAACTTTCGGAGGCGATGTTTCGAGATGCCTCATCCCTTATTCATAGCGTCCCGGTGGGACCGTGGGCGGCGAAACCGGGTTTCTGGGTATCCTCCGACAGACATCCGACCCACATGGGCTACGTTCCGGCCAAACTCCAGCAGTACGTCGATGAGCTCTCGACGCTCGACAAACTGACGCGCGCAATGGTCCTTATCGAGTATGCCGACCAGCTGGGCGACTATCCCGAGGAGCTGAAGCTGGAAACGAGACTCGTGCCGGGGTGCGTGTCACGCGTGTGGTTGGAAGCCAGCCTGGACGAATCGCACCGCATGTCTTACCGAGCCGCAGCCGAGGGTCAGATCGCGCAAGGGATGGTCGCTATGCTCGTAAACTCGCTATCTGGTGAGGCGCCCGAGGACGTGCTCGCTGTGGATCCGAGATTCATCCACAACGCAGGACTCACCGAGGCGCTCACGCCAGCACGCCAGGGAGGCCTTGCGAGTATGCTCAAGCGCATGCAGGAAGAAGCAGCCCGCTTCGCGCAGGTTTAACGTAGCAGACATCCTCCATCCATCGATCCCGCCAAAGACACCGTTGGCAGACCTTCGCCTTTACAACACGATTTCGCGGCAGACGGAGTCGCTCAGCCCGCTCCTCGCCGATGAACAGGGCCGCCCCACGCTCCGAGTGTACGCCTGCGGGCCGACGGTGTATTCGTTCGCGCACATCGGGAACTTCCGAAGCTTCCTCACCACGGACCTCCTTTTGCGGACCGCCCATTTACAAGGATGGAGGACGCAGTACGTCTCGAACATCACGGACGTCGGCCATCTGACGGAAGACGACCTTGCGGACGCGCAAGGCCAGGACAAGATGGCGCGAGCCCTCGAGCGCGAGGGAAGCCGGTTTGCGAATATCTATGAACTGGCGCGCTTCTACACAGGCGCGCTCGAGACGGACTGGCGGGCTCTCAATCTGCTCGAACCCGACATTCGCCCCCGGGCTACGGAGCACGTCACCGAGCAGATAGAAGCGGTCGAGAGGCTCGTCGAAGCGGGCCACGCCTACGAGACGGACGACGGCGTCTATTTCCACGTCCCCTCGTTCCCCGACTACGGCAAGCTTTCCGGCAACATCGATGCTGAGCGCCTCGCCACGGGCGCGGCCGGCGAGTCACGCTCGATCGTAACCGACTCGGCCAAGCGCGATCCCCGCGACTTCGCTCTCTGGAAGAAGGACCCAGGCCACTTGATGCAGTGGTACAGCCCCTTCGGACGAGGCTTCCCAGGCTGGCACATCGAGTGCTCGGTGATGGCCGAGAAGTACCTCGGGCCATCGATCGACGTGCACGCCGGCGGCGAGGACCTGATCTTCCCCCACCACGAGTGTGAGATCGCGCAGGCGGAAAGCCTGCGGGAGGAGCCGTTTGCTCGTCTGTGGATGCATACCCGGTTCTTGCAGGTTGAGGGCGAGAAGATGTCTAAGAGTCGCGGCAACTTTTACACCGTGCGCGATCTTATTCTGCCCCCCGAGGCTGGAGGCCGAGGCGTGGACCCACTAGCGCTGCGCTACGCACTCATTTCCGGCCACTATCGAAAGACGCTCAACTTCACGCTTGAGCATCTGCAGACGGCCAGCAAGCTCACGGCGCGCATCCGCCTCGCCTACGATCGCGCCACGGAAGCAGCCGCCGCGGTGCCCGGCGCCGACGGCAACTCTCAGAACGGATTTGCGGCGACCCTGGATAGGTCCTTCGAGGCGGCCTCTGCGGCCATGCTGGATGACCTCAATACCGCGCGCGCACTGGCCGCGGTTCTGGAGGGCGTCGGCCGCATCCACGACCGCGAACTGACTGGTCCAGATGGACGCGTGGCCAAGGAGTTCCTGGACAAGGTCAACAGGCTTCTGGGGATCGTCTACGCCGATCAACCGGAGACGGAATCTGATGCCGACCCGATGACCGACAAAGTCGAGGCCCTGCTATCCGAACGCACTTTAGCGCGTGCGTCGCGAGACTTTGCCCGCGCTGATGCCATTCGGGACGAGCTCATCAAGATGGGAATAGAAATCCTCGACTCACCCACCGGCACGTCCTGGCGCAAGAAGGCGCAGGTCTAGCGGCCTGCTAATAGATCAGGCGCCGAATCGTTTGCAAGAGGCGCTTGCACGTTGAGGTACGTTCGGTCCAGCACGGTGTCTAGCCGAGGGAGTGCTTTCATCCCCACCGACCATGTTTTCGCGTACCTGGAGCGCGACCACCATCGGCGTAGACGCAATCCTGGTCGAGGTGGAGGGTCATCTCAGGCCAGGGACCCCCGCGTGGCATGTGGTCGGCCTTCCAGATGGAGCCGTTCGCGAGAGCCGCGACCGCGTGGCGGCGGCGATCAAGAACAGCCGTTACCCGGTGCCCAGAGGTGTGGTGACGGTCAACCTGGCACCGGCTGATGTGCGAAAAGAGGGGTCCTCCTTCGATCTCCCGTTCGCGCTCACGCTCCTCACGGCGCAGATGGGAATCTACGAGGATCGGTTCAGGGAGCTTCTGATCGTGGGTGAACTGTCCTTGGACGGTGCCGTGCGGCCCGTGCGAGGGGTGCTTCCCGTTGCCATCTGCGCGCGGCAGGAAGGCCGACGAGGCATCATCGTGCCGCTTGAAAATGCCGCCGAGGCGAGCGTGGTCGACGACATCGAGGTCTTCCCCGTCACCACACTGACGGAGGCTTTCGAAACCCTCGTAGACGGACGGGGAAGGACGTTCTCCTCAGAAGACGTCCCGCCCCCACCGCCGCGAGTGGATCTGGTAGACTGGTCCGACGTGCGGGGACAGGAAGGGGTCAAGCGCGCTCTGGAGGTAGCTGCTGCGGGAGGGCACAACGCCATCATGGTGGGGCCACCCGGTGCAGGCAAGACGATGCTCGCGCGACGCATCTCCACCATTCTCCCGCCGCTGAGCACAGGCGAGGCCCTGGAGACCACCAAGATTCACTCCGTCGGGGGAAAGCTAAACGGCGAGGCGGGCTACGGGCTCATCACCGAGCGGCCGTTCCGCGCTCCCCACCACACGATCTCGGACGCCGGTCTCTGCGGCGGCGGGACCCACCCCATGCCCGGCGAGATCTCCCTCGCGCACAACGGCGTGCTCTTCCTGGACGAACTCCCCGAGTTTCGTCGTCAGGTGCTGGAGGTGATGCGTCAGCCTCTCGAGGAGGGTTCGATCACAATCGCGCGTGCACGCCAGACCGTTTCGTATCCCGCCCGCTTCATGCTCATCGCCAGCATGAACCCGTGTCCATGCGGTCACCTCAATGATCCCACCCGGCAGTGCGTTTGCGCCCCGCCGCAGGTCGCCAGGTACCTCTCGCGACTTTCGGGGCCACTGCTCGACCGTATCGATTTGCACGTCGAGGTCACGCCCGTGC
>JBJHBB010000045.1:0-9189 GCA_050485265.1 Rhodothermales bacterium
CGGTGGTGCCGGTCGAGATGGTGGAGATTCCGGCGATCACGATGGCAACGACGAGCGCCAGGACCCCCAGCAGGTTCTCCCGGTACCACGCGGATGCGATAAAGGTGCCGCCCGCGGTCCACAGGGCGATTACCAGCCACCAGTGCAAGAAGATGGTGTGCAGGTGCATCGCGCTGGTGTAGAGGCGTTCGTCGGCGATCCCCTGTGGCCAGCCGGCCAGTCGGTAGAGACCTGCCTCCAGCAGGAACGTTGCGATGACCATCGCGGTGAGCGCGAGCGAATACAGGAGCACGAAGGCGACCGCCTGCTTCATGAACGCCCGGCGCGTCTGGCCATGGGTGATGTGCAGGGGGAGCATGGTCCAGCCGACGTGCACGCCGATGAAGAGCGCGAACCATGCGACCACCTGCGTGGCCTGATCCCAGCCGCTGATCTCGATGCCGCGCCAGAACGCCACGGCGAGAATCACCACCAGCACGAAGGCGGCAAACCCGGCCCACACGATGAGCGCAAACTCGACCTGCTCGCGGAGCAGGTATCGCGGCACGGTGGAGCGCAGCTGGCGCCCTGCTGCCTGCGGCTGTTCGGTACGCGCGGTGGTCGTCATGACGTAGCTGCCTCCAATAGCTCCCGCGCGGACCCCCGGGAGGGTTGGCTGGTCAGGTGCACGAACAGGTCCTGCAATGGCACCGGTTCGAGCTCCAATCCCACAGCTCGCGCTCTCGCTCGGTCCTCGGATGTGAGGACGCCTGCGACGACGATCGACGACGTAGGGCCGAGGCTGCGGCGATTGAGCACGATGTACGGCGCCGTGAACCTCTCGGCCGCAGCGGTCGGTCCCACCACCGTGGTTCCCCGCGTCCGGAGCGAATCGGCATCCTCGTGTAGCAGGAGGCGCCCGTGGTCGATGAGCAGGACATCCTCGAGGAGGTTGCTGACCTCCTCGATCAGGTGGGTCGAGATGATCACGGTTCGCGGGTACTCCATGTAGTCGCGGAGCAGTTCGTCATAGAACAGGTACCGGGAGGGTGCATCGAGCCCCAGGTAGGCCTCATCGAACATCGTGACGGGCGCGCGGCTGGCCAGCCCAAGCGTGCAGGCGAGGGCAGCGCGTTGCCCGCGGGAAAGCTGACCGATCTTTTCGTCGGGCGATACCTCGAACCGGTTGAGGAGCTCCTGCGCGTAGATGCCGTCCCAGTACGGGCGCATCGTTTCGGCGAATGCCAACGCGCGGTGCACCCGCTCACTTCCGTCAACGGTGTCGCCGCTCTCGCGGATGAGGCAGATTTGACTAGTGGCCTCTACCTGCTCGAATACCGGCATGCCGCCAACCCACACATCGCCCGAGGACGGTGCGCGGAGGCCGGCGAGGACGGAAAGCAGGGTGGTCTTGCCGGAACCGTTCCGGCCCAGTAGCCCGGTGATACCGGGCCCGTTCAGGTGGAAACTGATCGATTCCAATGCGGCGAAGTCGCCGTAGCGCTGTGTGAGATCGCGTACCTCGATGGACAGCGTCATGGTTGTTCCTCACTTGCCAGCTGCTCGATCCGTCGCACGATCGCAGACAGCGGCACACCGATTGCCTGTGCTTCTGCCACCATTGGTTCAACGACATCGCTAAAAAAACGTTCCCGATGCTGTTGCCGGAGGTGCTCCGGGGCATCTGCGCTCACAAACATGCCCAGCCCGCGCCGCTTGTAGAGGATTCCCTCATCCACCAGTTGCTGAAAGGCCTTCGCTGCGGTGGCCGGATTGATCCGATAGAAGGCGGCGTACTGGTTGGTCGACATCACCTGTTCGTCCGCCTTCAACGCGCCGCTCAGCACGTCAGCCTTGATGCGATCTGCGATCTGGCGGTAAATCGGGCTTCGGTCGTCAAACACCGGCACCTCGGTTGCTGCGGTGGCAGCTCATATGGGTCGTTACATGACTAATGAACCATAGGACTTAAAGGCTGTCAATCCCGGCCATCGAGCTAGCGCCTCGGGGACTCCGAGTCCGACCCGCGTCCCAGGTGTCCGCCCAGATGCCACGCGGCAATCCCGGAGGCGACCATCAGCGCGCCCAGCACCCATGCTTCTGGACGCAGGTAGACGGTCATCAGGACCACCGAAGCGATTCCCAGGGTCGGAAAGACCGGAACGCCTCGCACATCCAGTGGCACGCGAATGGTGCGGGTGGCGTCCGGCCGCAAGAATCGCAGTCGGATGAGGGCGAGATTCACCGTCAGGAAGATCGCGTAGATGGCGAAGTTAGTCACCTCCGCCACGAGGCCAATCTGTCTGGTGAACACGAAGGGGACTGCCACCGCCAGGGCCGCAAGCGCCGCCAGCCATGGGGCGTTGCCTCGAGGCGTCAGCCGGTGCAGTCTCGGAGGTAGTGCGCCGCCCCGCGCCATGCTGTAGATGAGCCGTGACGCCGCAGTGAGCATGAGCAGGCAGGTGTTCATGGTGGAGGCGATCGCGAGCGCTGCGATGACAGAACTCGCGCGTGCGCCGGTCGCGTCTTCCATCACCAGCGCCAGGGGCCGCTCCGCCGTGCTCAACGCATCCGCGCCGACCGCACTGATGGCGACGACCCCGACCGCGACGTAGAGCAGGGTTGAAATCCCGAGCGCGAGGAGCAGCGCACGAGGCACCACCCGCGCCGCATCCTTCGTCTCCTCTGAGAGGGTCACGATTTCATCGAACCCGATGAAGGCGAAGAACACGAGTGCCGAGGCAGCCAGAACCCCGGCGGCGGTAGATCCCTCGACGAGCGAGCGCTCACCCACGTGCGACGCGCCCGCCGTAATGACCAGTATCAGCCCACCGACCTGGAGCGTCACGAGCCCCAGCGACAGCCAGATTGAGCGTTGAACGCCACTGATCACAATCGCTGTCAGGAGGAGTAACAGCCCGAGGGCAGCGACCCGCAGATCGATGTCAATGAAGTGCCGGGCGTAGGCTGCGAAGCCAAGCGACACGGCGGCCGCTCCCACGATGTTCGCGCCGATCATCATCCAGCCGGCCATGAAGCCCGTGAACTCATTGAATGCCTGGCGGGCGAACTCGTACTCAGCGCCCGCGTTCGGAAACAGCCCCGCGAGCTCCGCGTAACTCATCCCGGTGAGAGCGGCCAGGACCGCGGCGAGGATGAACGCGAGCCACAGCATATTGCCCGCGTCCGCCGCTGCCTCGCCCACCAGCACGTAGATGCCGGCGCCGATGACGATACCGACACCTGAAACCGTGAGTTGCCAGAGCCCGAGCGTGCGCTTGAGTTCGACCATCGTGGAGGATTGTGGCACCAATCGAGCGAGGGCGCGCCCGCCCTCAACCCGTTATCCTCGATCTTGCGCCACGTGGAACGGGCGCCCCGCGCCCTCGTAGCTCAGGGGATAGAGCAGCGGCCTTCTAATCCGCCGGTCGGAAGTTCGAATCTTCCCGAGGGCGCCACCTCCCAGATACGCGCGTCGAGCAGCCAGTGAGCGCACGCGAGGCCTCGGTCCACGGAGCGGGCCATTACCGGGCATCCTCGAGCGGTATGGCTATCAGAGCCCGGGCCTCGTCCAACCGCTCCGCTCGCGCGAGGAGCAGCGGCACGAGGATACGCGGCACGAGCCCCTAGGCGCGCTCGACGATGGTTTACGCGAGGACCGCCGTCTTCTTCCGCTCGATGAGTGCGAAGTCGATCTCGGCGCCGAGACCCGGTGCTTCGATCGCGTGCACCAGGCCGTTCGAATCCACCTGGATGTCTTCGACGAGTCCATACTGCTGGGCCTCCGCGGGGAGCAGCACCTCGAAGTACCCACAGTTCGCGATCGCCATCGCCACGTGGAGGTTATCGACGTTGTTCGACGAGTTCCCGCCGTGATGAATCTCAAAGTTCATGTTGAACGCCTCGGCGAGATGGGCAGCCTTAAGAATCCCGGGAATGCCCCCCTCCACCGCGGTGGACTTGACCTGCCCGGCGTGTTCGCGCTCGCCGGGGTCGTGCAATGGGGACGTTCGTGGTCCTCGGCGTGATGTTCGTGGCGCTGCGGATCGCACTGCCGTTGGCGGGTGCGGTTCTCCATCTCGTCATCGGCGGAGGCGGTGCAGCGGGCGGAGGAGGCGAAGGCGCGCTCGGTGAGCTCGCCCGCCGAGATCGACTTCGCGATGACGGACGTGGTGAAGGCGGAGCGCAGCGTGTTCGCGCCCGATTGCTGGTGCTGCCAGTGGCGAACACGTACTGGCAGATGGCGGTGCTGCGCGTGGCGGCGGTCTCGACGGTGGTGCTGGTGGACATCTCGGGGGCGAGCGAGCAACCTGATTCGGGAGCTGGAGATGCTGATGGGCCTCGACGGGCCCGCCATGCCTGCTGGTGGAGCACGTCGAGGACGCCCGCGGGCTCGATGCTGCCGTGGGCGGATCAACGGCGGTGCGGACGCGGATCGCTGGCGGCGGTGCTCGAGGGGCGGCAGGTACTGGCCCTACACGACGGACGGCGCGTGGCGCCCGAGGTCTGCGCGCGAGCCGGGGGGGGGGTGTTGGCGCGGGTGTTGGGTCGAGGGTGGCAGAGGGCCTACGAAGTCGATATTGATGCCACCACGGCGACCCTCTTCACTCGCATCTGCGTCCAACAGGAAGTAATTGATATCACCAATGTTGCCGCTGAGGAGGCCTCTCTCTAAGCCACATCAGGTGATCGACGTTGCCGGCCTCCATTGGCGGGCCTCATCGAACGCCTCCTTTCGAGACAGTTCGAGTGGTCCGGCAATGATCCCCGTCCGCCGATAGTTGCCCTCGCTGTCTGTATCTGAATGATCACGCCTCACGATGTGGTGCGCGGGCACCGTCCA
This sequence comes from Rhodothermales bacterium, assembly GCA_050485265.1. Taxonomy (GTDB): domain Bacteria; phylum Bacteroidota; class Rhodothermia; order Rhodothermales; family JANQRZ01; genus JBJHBB01. Next base: position 4,823 of record JBJHBB010000045.1, read on the forward strand.
TCGTCCTTGAGTCCTATGCACCTTCGATGAATCGATACTTGTACCATTCGTCTCCAGTCCCCAGGTATCGCCAATCCCCATCGGTTTCGAGTTCCCGACGTACGTCCGCTAATACCTCCTCGAGGCGCTGACGGCTCGGCCCGGTCATGAACGCTGGTGGAAACGAGCTCCAGAGATCAATTTGCACGATTTCTTCCTCCCGCACGGAACCCCCATCGGTCATCCTTCCGAAGATCTGCCAACGATGCTCCGGTAGGAGTCCTCCGATACCGCGGAAGATGTGATTCTTCACATACCGCATGTCGACCTCGATCGTCGCGAGAGCTGCCTCCGGAGGGTCTGAAACGCTGCGACTCGGTTGGGACAAGGAAGTACCACAGTTCGTGCAAAAACGTCCTGTCGATGGAGCGCTCTGGCCACACTCGCTACAGAAGGAGATTCCAGTAACACTCTCGTCATGCTTAGATGGTGTCGGGATCGCTTCAGAAGACGCGCCCCCCGCAGGCCTTAGCTCTGGGTGTTGCCGATAATGATTCTCTTCCCATCTCTCGTACCAATCTCGACCGACCACCGTCGGCAGCGCGAGGCTGAATTGCGGCTCTATCCGCTTATGCTTCCTTATCTTGTCGGTGTATTTGCACGACCAGCACCCTCCAAAGACCTTCTTTTGCTCTGGAGTAAAGATGATTCCACACCGTTTACATGTCTGCATAGACTAACCCGATCGTAACGAACGTGATCCAAGTGTGATCACAACTAGTGGTGGGCCGGCTTCAGCTGAACCGTTCGAGTATGTGATTCACTAGCGCTCGGGGCTCCATTCGACCGCCTGCCCAACGAACACAGTGATAGTATCGCGAGTCTCGTACAACTCTTTCCACTTATTGTTCTGTCGCTCAAAGAGCACGACCTTATAGTTTCCTGCCCCTAGACCCGGAAACTGCGCGATCCACTCGTCACCGTCCTTGAGGAATCCGACGACTTGTGCAGTTCCACCTTCGATCGCGTGTTCCCAGCTAGATGTAGTGAGAACGGGAGCGACGGCGGCTCGGAACCGGAATGCGCCTTTGGCCTCATCCTGGTTCGTCGTAAACTCAGCTCCCCACCAGGGGCGATAGCGATACTTCGAGTTTGGCCGCACGACCAGGATGCCAGTATCTGGAGGGAGCACTGGTTGTGTGTCGCTCGACTCGAAGGATCGCGCTACCGCCGGCGGCTGGATAGCGAGAGCGGCTCCGCAGCTACCGCAGAATTTATCCCCAAGGGTGAAAGGTGCGTTGCAGGTCGGGCAATGGGCCACCGCGCAGCCTCCTCACTTCTCCGAAGCCGATTCTGCCAGACCGTTCGCGAATTTGGTAGACGGAGACGCACCCAAACATCGACCGGTCATACGCTCCCGTGCTTGACTCTCGCATAGGTCGAGCTGGCCATTACCGCTCATCCTCGAGCGGTATGTCTATCAGACGCGCCTTAGCCCAAGAGTCTCTGCCAGACGGAGTCGCACCTGCGATCCGCACTGGGAGGAGACAGAGATGACGTCCGCGAACAACAAGAACGAACAGCAGCAGCAGCAGCCCAAGGGCGGAGCGCGTAGCAGCCGACGCGATACCGAACCCCAGCCCGGACGCGTCACCGCGAATCGCGACGAGCTCATCGAGCGGAAGAAGCTCGCGGGTGCGGGCAGGCGGGAAGAACCGGGGACCGCATTCGGGTCGCGCTGGACGCAGGCGGAGCGAGACGAGCTGCAGGCACTTCTCGATGAGCACGGCCGCGAAAAGGCGATCGCCGAGTTCGTCGCCGCACACCCGCATCGGACCGCGAACGGCGCTGCGTACCAGATCGACAAGAACGTAAAGAAGACCACGAAGTGAAGGTGTTCGTGGTCATCGTCGACGACGCGCACCAGGTCGAGCTTCGGCCACCGCTCGTGTTCGCGCAGCCACACCATGCCGAGCAGCACGCACGCGAACAGTTAGGCGTATCTGCTACCCGAGCACTGGTGGCCCCGGACCATGTGCAGTACCTGAATGCGAACGGCGACCTCTTCGTGAGCATCTACGAGGTGCGCGTGCAGGGGCTGGCGTAGGCCAACGACCGACCAGAATGGCGAGAGGGCCTCGGGCTACCCGGGGCTCTTCTCGTTGCGGGGGCGCCGTGTTCGTGATTCGGGCTTCGTCGATGCGGCTCCCTCGTGTGGAGCGAGCCCGACATACATCGTTCCGCCCTCGATCGACGTGATGATCCGCACGCCTGCGCGCCGCGCAGCGTCGTGCATTGCTGAGCGCTGTCCCTCCAGGTCCTTCTCTATGTCGAGGGTCCACTCAGCCACTTCGCCGGGGCGGAGCTCCTCTACGAGGCGGCGGTAAGGCGATCCGCCGGGGGAGCGCCCACGCCTTCGCTTGACCAGATCGTCGTAGCTAATCGGAACCATGCACCGAAGCATACCCCATCGACGCGGCCGGTACTGAGATGGCGTTTGACATCCAGATGATTTTCCCGTATACCCGTATGGAGCCGTAGGAATACCCCAAAGCTTCCCCTCGGTGCGGTCGGAACCGGACTTGTCGGGTGGTTGGGGCTAGTGAAATTGGAGGGTTGGTCCATGAAATGGAATCAACGGCGCCGCACGGCAAGCGGGGCCCGGCCCCGGAGCCGTACTCCGGGTATGGAGGAGAGAAAGATGGGTAAGGAATTGTTGCGATGGATTGAGGTCCGCGTTGTGAACAGTCCGGAGGGGGACGGGGTCGTGGGGACGCTCGCGGACACGCCCGCTAACCTCGGGAAGATCCCGCCTCTGGATGTTCCCAGCATCGTCCGCGTGCAGATCGATCTGGAAGCGGACCCCAGCGAGGTCGTTCGGATGCTCGGGGGAGTCATCGGCTGGTACCAGACCACGCGAGAGGACTTCCTCGCCTACATCGCCAATAAGACCGGCGGGGAGACCCGCGTCATCGCGGACTAGGTAGTTTTCCGGGGGCAGGCTGGCTGGGACGCTGCGTCGATGTCCAGCCCTGCTGGGTTCTCGTCGCTAGCCCTGGTTGATGACACAGGCGGGTGAATATCCCTGTAGGCGCCGCTGACCACGAGGTAAGGGCACCGAACCGGGGCCACTGTGTGCAGTGAGGTAGGAGGCCCTTCGAGGGGGCCTACCTCCTGCTCCACGCCTCTCGTTCTTCCGCTATTGGTTTCGAGACCGACAGCACGTCGCAGTGGACCGTTGGCTCGATCTTCCCCCTCCGTCACCGTGGCCTACCAGAACGCGGATCTGAACCGCACGCGATTCATTCGTCCGCAAGGAGTAGGTATGCCCGGTGATGGGGCCGTGGACCGGAATCTTGGGGAAGGCTGCCATGGGAACTCGTGTGCGGTCGCGCACCCGGAACGGCGAACGAGCGGATCAACGCTCGGGAGGAAACCGAGGCTGCGGATCAATCTCATGGACGGCACGGAAGCCGAATGCGCGGAAGACGGCGACACCGAGTGGCTGAACGAGTCCGTGTGCCCGACATGCGGGGATGACGGCTGCCCTTCATTGATCGGCGACGCCGAGGGTTGTCCGCTTGAGTTCGACCCGCCCGAAGGGGGCTGCGACGTACTCCTGGACCTCATTCAGTCAGGCGCGCCATTCGACGCCGACGACGTGCTCGACGCCTGGCCCTACAACGACTGGCCGACCTCTTACGACATTGACTGGGTAAGCATCTTCCGCCAGGTCGGGGTCCTGTCCGATTGCGAGCACGAACCTCGCTGCCGGCTGCCAGCAGGAACGCTTCAGGTCTATCGCGGTGCGATCGAGGAGCACGTCCGTCACCCCTCATGGTCGCTGTCCCGCGAGGTGGCCGAGGACTTCGTCGAACGCCTGACCTATCGACGGCGCTCGGACGCGCAGGTCTGGCGGGCGGAGGTCTCGCACGAGTTCGTCCTCGCTTACTTCTGCTCCCAGGACCAGCAGGAGGTCGTGGTCGACCCGGCGGGACTGCTGAACGTCACGTCCTTACCTCCATGACGTCGCAGGACCATCTCCTCGACACGCACCGATTGTGCCGTCGAACCACACAAAGGTAGTGCCCCCTGGATCGAGGGGGCATCACGACGCGGTTGAGTACCGCAAGCAAGGAATCATCATGACGCTACGAGACCCCGACGCATATCGAAATATCCCGCTTGAGCTGCAGGACCCACCCCAGTGGGTCGTGCATCGGCAGAAGATCCCTTACAACGCCCGCACGAAGCGGAAGGCGAGCAGCACCGATCCCCGAACGTGGTCGGCGTTCGATGACGCGCTCCATGCGCTCCAGGGTGGACGGTTCGATGGACCAGGGTTCGTCTTCAGCGAGGCCGACAGTTGGTTCGGGATTGACCTGGAC
>JBJHBB010000046.1:0-9089 GCA_050485265.1 Rhodothermales bacterium
GATCAACCCCGAGGCCTGGCGATGGTACCACGACGTGGTAGGGGAGGGACGTTGCCCGATCGTCGACACGTGGTGGCAGACCGAGACGGGCGGTATCATGATCTCGGCGCTACCCGGGGCAACACCCCTCAAGCCCGGCAGCGCCACGCGGCCACTTTTCGGTATTCAACCTGCGATCGTCGACAAGACCGGCAAGGAACTGCAGGGAGCGGCCGAGGGCACGCTGGTGATCAAGGACTCCTGGCCCGGCCAGGCGCGGACCGTATACGGGGATCACGATCGCTTCCTGAAGACGTATTTCTCGGCCTTCAAGGGCCGCTACTTCACCGGGGACGGCTGCCGGCGCGACGACGACGGATACTACTGGATCACCGGCCGAATAGACGATGTGCTCCTCGTCTCGGGGCATCGGATGGGTACGGCCGAGATCGAAAGCGCGCTGGTCGCGCATCCCGCCGTCGCAGAAGCGGCGGTCGTCGGGTACCCCGATGAGATCAGGGGCCAGGGTATCTATGCGTACGTAACCCTGACAGCCGATTCCGAGCCCAGCGACGCGCTGCGCGACGCGATAATCCAGCACGTTCGCGACCACCTCAGTCCCATCGCGCGGCCGGATATGCTGCAGTTCGCCCCCGGCCTGCCCAAGACGCGCAGCGGTAAGATCATGCGGCGCATCTTGAGGAAGATCGCCGAGGACGACTTCGCGAACCTCGGCGACACGTCGACGCTGGCCGACCCCACGGTGGTCGACGACCTGGTGGCGAATCGGCAGAACAAGCGTAACTGAGACGAACGGAAGTCTGCAATTCGCAGAGGTAGCGCGTAGCGTCGCGTCCTGGCAAAGTCGGGACTTGTTGCATGGCTGCATAGGTAGGGCTCGCCCGAATACGCTGGCGCGATGTCCGACATTATGATTATCTATGTGCCGAAGTCACGTGCGTCATCTTGCTGAATGTCAGAGCTCTGGGTCAAGGCGCTGGGCGGCCTGAAGGTCAGTTGGCGGGGAGAGGAGATTCCGGCCCTGCCAGGCCAGCCTGTCCGATGCGCGCTTCTCGTGTATCTGGCTGTGGAACGGTCCGCGTCGCGAGATGAGCTTGCCTCGCTGCTCTGGCCGGACAGCGACCCTGAGCGGGCTCGCCATGCCCTCAGTCAGACGCTCTATGAACTGAGGCGTCAGTTTGGGGACGACTGGATCCTGACCCAGGCAGACCGGCTGGTCGCTACCGACCAATTGCAGAGTGATGTTTTCGACTTCGAGGATGCGGTGCTCGCGGGCGATTCAGACCGAGCCTTCGGTGCGTACGCTGGTCCCCTGTTGAATGGGTGGATGCCTCCCAGCACGGACGGTTTCGATCGATGGGTCGATAGGCGACGGGTTCACCTATCCAGACAGTTCCGCGAGTTGAGTCGCCGAATGGTCGATGATCTCACTGAACAAGACGACCTCGCAGCAGCACTCGCGATCAGCCGGCGATGGGTCGATGCCGACCCCCTGGACGACGAGGCGCAGCACGCCCTTATCCGACTCCTCATCGCCACGGGCCGGCGCTTTGACGCAGTCAGGCAGTTCCAGGAGTACGAGGAGCTGGTCACGACGGAACTGGACGTTGAGCCACTTGAAGAGACCAGGCAATTGATCGATGGGCTGCGCGAGATGGGAGTTGCAAGACCCGCCATCCCCGAAAGTCCACAACTAGGCGCTGTTCGTCCCGCGCTGAAGAACGGCGAGAACGTTAAACCGCAGGTTGCGTCGGTCAGGCTCGCTACCCGCGTGAGGCCCTTCGCCGGTCTATTGTCAATCGGGCTTGTCGTGGTGATAGGGCTTTCGTGGTGGCTGACCCGGCCCGATGCAAGCCAGCCGGAGCAGCCGAAGTCGATCGCGGTCCTGCCGTTCCTCAACCTGAGCGCGGATCCGGAGCAAGAGTACTTCTCGGATGGGATCACCGAGGACATCCTCGCGAGCCTGGCGCGCATCGAAGGGCTGCGCGTCATTTCTCGTACTTCGGTGTGGCGATACAAGGGCGCCACCCCCAGTCTAAGTACGGTCGCTGCTGAACTTGGTGTGGAGTACATCCTCGAGGGCAGCGTGCGCCGCGACGGCGAGCAGGTACGAATCACGGCCCAACTCATTCATGCACCTACAGACGCGCACCTCTGGGCCGAGTCTTACGACCGAGAGCTCTCGGGCATCTTCCACATCAAATCCGAGATTGCCGAGCAGATCGCCGCGTCGATGCAGCAGCGACTGGTGCCGGGAACTGGCTCCGCCGCTGACCTGAGGCCCACCGACCCGGTTGCCTACGACCTTTACCTGCGAGGTCGCGAGTACTTGAACCGACCGAGCGATGCAGACCTTCAAAAGTTCGCGCCCGCCATGGCCTTCTTTCAGCGTGCCATCGAGCGCGATCCGGAATTCGCTCGCGCTTACGTCGGCGTTGCTGAGACCTACAGAAGAAATGTCGTCCTCAGCGAAATCGTCCGCTCCGATTCGGCAGCTCGGTATGCGCGTCGGGCGCTTGTGATCAACCCGTCGCTGACGGAGGCGACCACATCTCTCGGTCTGGCAGCGGTGCTCCGCGGTGACGTCGACTCTGCTCGGGCACTGTTTGAGGAGGCGCTTCTACAAGATCCCAATCACGCCGACGCCATGTCGGGTCTGGCGTTCGCCGAGGCATTGAGTGGCCGACTGGGCGAGGCAGTTCGGTGGGAGCGCCGTGCGGTTAGCGTCGACCCATTTTCAGCCCCGAGGCTGACGACGCTGGGCGGTTACCTGTTCGACGTCGGCGACCTGGATGGGGCGCGTCACGCTTTCGAGCAGGCGCTCGAAGTCGCCCCGGATCACCCTGAGCCCGCGTTCTTGCTGGCGCAGATTCTCCTGATCGAGGGCGACGAGCAACGCGCCGACGACCTGATGGCGAGCCTGCCTAGCGCGTCCTCGAACCATCCCGTGGCCCACCTGCTGCTTGGTAGGTACGCCACGCAGCGCGGCCGCTTCGACCGAGCCAAAGAACACTTCGACCAGAGTCCGCAAATAGGTGCAGTCACCGTCTTCGACGCTTTGCGCCTTCAGGGCGTTGGACGCGAGGGCGAGGCGCACGCCTCCCTGGTGCGTGCGCTTGGAATGCTCAGGCAGGCGGAGGAGGCTGGATTCAGAGTGCCCCCGCGCCCGCTCCTCTACGTGCCGGCGATGTTGGGTGACGCGGACGCAGCGCTTGATGCAATAGAATCGCACTGGCGAAGCGGACTGCGAAGTGGCGCCGGCGACCCGCCTGAGATTGGGATCTACTACCTGGATGCGGAGCCTATGATGTATCGCCTCCGCGACGACACACGCTTCGTCGAGGTGATGGACCAGATTCGGACTGAACTCGACGAGATAAGGGTGGCAGTCTCGGGGGACAGGTGAGGCCGCCTGGTCTCCATCCCACTCCCAATGACTGATCTGACGGTGTCCAGGTGGATCTGACGCGGATCTGATAGGGATCTGAGGGGAGCAGTCTATCGTCGCGGCACGCCGATGCCTCACCGTCCCGGTGCTGGCGCTCGAGGCGCCGTCTAACCAATCCAGGATTTCGTCATGAAAGCCGCAGTCATCATCTCGCTTCTTGCTGCCGCACTGCTTTCTATGGGCTGCGATCAGGCAGCAGTCACCGACCACTCCCAGAATCCGGCCGCGGCCGATCAAGGAGGGCCGCCCGGCATCACTGGTGCCTTGTTCGAGGGCATCTGGATCGATAACGCCGAGCGTGGGCTCGTGAAGCCAAGACCTCCGGGGATTGGCGCCAACGATGACATCCGCGTGAATGTATACCAGATCGCCCCGGTCGATCCGGAGAACCCGCTGTCCCCGGCCATTGAGCTACCGGGTGGGATAACCATCCCCGGTCGTGACCACGTCTTCCGCTCGCCTGCCGGCAATCAAGGGACTTTCCGCGCGATCGCACGCACCGTGCCCGTGGTTCTTCCCGGGTGGTTCGTGCCGCCCATGTTCAGCTGCGACATCCCCGACCTCGGGCCCATGGAAGGCCGTATCGCCTATCGCATGCAGCCCGTCCCGCATCCGTGCGGCCTCGTCCCTCAGCTGTACGCCGTCGACTTTGGGGACGATGGCTGTCTCGTGCCGCTCACGTCGGTAGACCGCGTTGAAATGGCGGCTGCCGAGGGTCACGTGTTTCTGGACATGAACGTGCCCGAAGAGCCGTGGCCGTTCTCCGTCCGTCCCCATGCAAATCCCGGATCAGGCCAGGGCCCGAACGAAGCACCGGCGTGCGTCGAGTAGTTCGCAGGGTCGACGGCGGGGGCGAGGCCGGCCCCCGCTGTCGGCCGCTGACTGCAGTCTTAGGTTGAGCGGACTTGTCCGCCTGATCGAAAGCAGGGCTCGCTTCAGTCCGCCTTGCGCCTATTAATCCAGATATTTATTCTAAAGGGTTGGTGTCCGGTCTGGGTGATTGTTGAAAGACTGGGCTACTGTTAGTTCCATCATCCTCTGAACTCCATGGCAAGGAGTGCACCGGTCTCGATGGAGTCCTCCGGTCTGAAGGTTTGCGGCTCCGCCATTCCACGGTCCCTTCGCCGCTTCGTGCACGAGTACTACGAGGAGGCGTTCACTGTGCCGCCGGGTCGGGTGCTAGTGGTACCGATTTCTGCCACCACCCAGCCCATTATCAATGTGACCTTGAGCGGGGAGGTGGACATCCTTCTGGACGTGCACTTCCGGATTCCTCCGGTCACCATTGCTGGTCCTCAGCCGAAGGCGTATCGGCTACGGGGTGCCGGGCCGGTGCACGCGTTCTTCGTTCGGTTCACTACGGTAGGCGCGCTGGCTTTGCTCGGCATCGAGGATTTCGGTATAACAGAGCAGGGTGCACCGAAGCTGCACGAGGTCGTGCGCCCTGACTTGCGCGAAACGACGCGCGAGTGGTCGGCTCGCATGATGACAACAACGTCGTTTGCCGAGCGCGCCAGGCTCACGGAGGAGTTTCTCCTCGCCCGCGTGCGACCGCCATCGACGCAGGTCGAGCTCCTAGAGACAGCCGTGAATGCCATCGAGCAGACCCACGGGAACATTAGGATCGGCGACCTTGCCCGTGAAATAGGTACCAGCGAGAGCACGCTGCGCCGTCACTTTCGAGCGCTCGGCATGTCGCCGAAACACTTTGCGAGCATCGTCCGATTTCGACACGCCCACGCATACCTGCAGACCACGCCCGACGCCACCTGGGCCGATGTCGTCCACCGCTTCGGTTACAGCGACCAACCGCATTTCGTTCGAGAGTATCGGCGCTTCTCGGGAGGTCCGCCGACGCAGTGGCAGCCCGGACTGCGCGCGATCGACCGGCGCATGGGCATAGAGGAGCCGGTCGCTGTCTCGGATTGATCGATTCCTTCAAGACAGTCTCATCGGAAGCCGGTTGCTTGTAGGCTCACTCATCGGCTACAGCACATGTCTTTCGCTAGGGGATTGAGGATCGTCATTCTAGTCGGCGGATTAGCGCTCGGTGCAGGATCCACACTCGGAAAGAACAATCTGCCCATGGTTGCCGACACCGCTCCAGACCGGCTTGCGTGGGACAGCACCGGGAAGCAGCATCAGGTGGGGGCACGCCTCGATACGATCGCGTCCGCCCAGAATATCGAAACGCAAGAGATCAGATACAGAGCTACCATCCGCCGCACGACCTACGGCGTGGCCCACATCGAAGCCGCTGACCTTCCTAGCCTGGGTTTCGGTGACGGATATGCTCAGGCGGAGGATCACCTGTGCTCTATCGCCGACCAACTCCTGCGGGTTCGTGGCGAGCGGGCCAGGTACCTCGGTCGCGGCGAGGCCGATCGGCACCTCAACAGTGATGTCTTGATGCGGGGTCTCCAGACGCTCGACCGGGCTGATGAAGAGCTAGCCGCACAGCCAGAGCACCTTCGGCAATGGGTCGATGGCTTCGCTGCCGGCTACAACCATTAGTTGGAGCAGACCGGCAGGGAGGCTGTGCCGGGTTGGTGCAAGGGTGCCTCATGGCTTCTCCCGGCGACCGCGCGGGATTTCATGGCGTTCTGGAGGAGCAGGCTGGCGATTCTACCCAGACTAGGCACTCCGATCGCGTCGGCCCGTCCGCCCGATGGCACCTCGGGTAATAATGGAGTAGAAGCAGAAGCGCCGCCCTTGGATATTGCCACGGCCTTCGATGAGCCTCTGGGAGCCAGCAATGGATGGGCGCTCGGACGCGAGATGACAGAGACATCGCGTGGCATGTTGTTGGCCAATCCACACTATGCCTGGTACGGATCTGAGCGGTTCTGGGAGAAGCACCTTCGCATACCCGGTGTGCTGGACGTGTATGGAATGAGTGCGCTGGGGGGTATGGGGGTGCTGATCGGCTTCAACGAGCACGTTGCCTGGACACACACGATCTCCTACGGGTCTCGCTTCACGCTCTACTCGCTCGATCTGGTTCCGGGGCACCCGACCCGATACCGGTATGGGGACGAGGAGCGTGAGATGACCCCCATTGACGTTCTCGTGGAGGTTTTGGGCGAGGATGCCCCAGTGCGTCGTACGCTCTGGTCCACCCACTACGGCCCCGTTGTCTCGTCAGGACCCTTCAATTGGACATTCGATCGGGCTTATGCGATACGCGATGCCAGCAATAGTGCATCAGGGCTGCCGGCCCACCTTCTGGGCACGGCACGCGCCTCGTCGATGGCGGAGGTTCAGAGCGTGCATGCCGAGCACCAGGCACTTCCGGTCTTGACCACCATCGCAGTGGATTCCGGTGGAACTGCATGGTTCATCGAGGCGCCATCCACGCCGTATCTGAGTGACGAGGCACTCGCCGCGTGGCAGTCACGTCTCGAGACCGATTCACTCACCCTTAACGCGTGGAGGGGGCGAAACATGGTCCTGGACGGAAGCGACCCTCTGTTCGAGTGGGTGGACGACCCCGCGGCCGGAAAGCCGGGGGTGGTCCCCTTCCATAGAACGCCCCGGCTCGAGCGGACCGACTACGTCTTCAACTCGAATGACAGCTTCTGGCTAGTGAACGCGGATACCCTTCTGGAGGGCGATTACTCGCCGCTCCATGGGCCCCAGCGCAGCGTGGTCCACCCGCGGGCCCGGCACAGCGCGCTTCACCTCATGAACGCCGCGCCGGATACTCCCGCGGGCAACGGCGGGCGCGTTGACCTCGCCGGGCTCCAGCAGGCTGCATTCGCCAACCGCAGCCTCACTGCGGACCTGCTCGTCCCGGAGCTCGTGGCGCGCTGCCAGGCCTCACCCTTCGTTACGATCGAAGACCGAGAGATTGATCTCACTCCGGCCTGCGCCGTCCTAGACGGTTGGGACCACCGCTTCGACCTGGATAGCCGCGGAGCCGTGCTCTTTCGAGAGTGGGTGAGCCGCTACGCTCCGGAGGACCTCTTGGGACGTGGCCGACTTTTCGCGGTGGACTTCGATCCGGATGACCCTGTACGCACCCCGCACACGCTTGCTGCAGGTGAACTCGCACTCGAGAACCTCGCGAGCGCCGTGGAACTCCTCGAAACCCAGGGCATCGCGCTCGATGCGCCGCTCGGCGAGCTCCAGTATGCGCCCTCGAAGCTACCTCGCCGCATGGCCGTTCACGGTGGCGACGGCCACTGGGAGGGGGTGCTCAACCTAATGGTACCAACCTTCACCCAGTCAACTCTCGAACCGGTTGCAGTGCCCACGTCCGTAGAGGGAAGTCGCTTCCTGACCGAGGACGGCTACCCGGTCCTCCACGGTACGAGTTTCATCATGGCCCTCGAATACACCGACGATGGTCCTCGCGCCAACGCACTTCTTACTTACGGACAGTCCGGCGACCCGGAATCGGAGCACTTCACCGATCAAACGGAGCTCTTTCAGCGGAAGGAGTGGCGCCCGGTCCTGTTTAGACAAGAAGACATCGAGGAACAGACTATCCGCCGGTACGAGGTGACCACCACCACGTTCGAGACTTCTATGAACGCGGCGCAACGGCCTCATCGGCTTGAGCAGCTAGCCGATGGGTGGAATACTATCGAGCCGGGCGGCGAAACCGTTTGCGCCCACGACGATCCGTTCAGCTTCTTTGTGCGGCGAGGCGATCCCAACCGGCTCCTCGTCTATCTCTACGGTGGCGGGGCGTGTTGGGACGCGGAGGGATGTGCGGAGGGGAGTGATATCTACAGCCAGCGCATCGAGCCGCGCATGCACCCAGGCCGTCTCGGGGGGATCCTGGATCTCGAGCACCCGGAAAACGTCTTCCGTGACCACACAATCAGCACGCCGCACCGATCGACCTGCTGTATGTGATGTCACGACTTGGTACGACGCTGATTGGCTTCAACAACCATCCCGACACCACGGTCGAGAACGTACGAGCTATTCTGGAGGAGGTGCTCGAACGGGCGCGGAGGGGTGCTGTCTCAGTTTCGGATTGACCGATTTGTTCAAGACACTCTGGCCGCAGTGGCCGTGCTTACGGGTCGGCCAACCTCCGAATCAACATGCGCGACTCAAGCGGCACGAAGGCTTCGCTCGTCATCGCAGTCCTGATCGTTCTCTCATATCCGACTTTCGCTCAGTCCGAGTTACCCCTCTTCCAGGACCTAAGCGAGGGGTGGAATACCCTCGAGCCTGGCGGCGAGACGGCGTGCGCGCACGGCGCCGACTTCGAGTTCTATGTGAGGCAGGGTTCCACGAGCGACGTGTTGGTCTACCTCTATGGTGGAGGTGGCTGCTGGGATGCTGAGGGGTGCGTCGAGGGTAGCGTCTTCTATACGCAGGATATCCGGCCCAACGGGCACCCTTCAGGGATGAACGGCATCTTTGATCTTGAAAGTCCAGACAACCCATTTGCCGGCTTTACGATGGTGGCCGTTCCAGTCTGCACGGGCGATGTCCACCTCGGGCACAACGACGCGACCTACGTGCTCGAACGCGAAGGGGAGGAACCTCTGGAGTTCGTGGTGAGGCACAGGGGACAGGTGAACGCGGGGTCGGCGATACGATGGGTGATCGACAACGTGCCAGATGCGCTGCGCGTGGTGGTGATGGGCTCAAGTGCGGGTGCACTAGGGGTGCCTTTTCA
>JBJHBB010000047.1:0-9080 GCA_050485265.1 Rhodothermales bacterium
CGCCGCTCGGCTCGGTGACGCAATAGAGCTCCGTGCGATTACAGGTCGACAGCACGACTAGTTCGGATGAAAAGCTCGCTGGCAGCGATGCATACAAGTCGCGCTTTGCCGATTCGTTGAGCGCGAACGCTTCTCGCACCGCAACGGGGGCCGACTCGTAGTTCAGTCCGAACGAATGAAAGGTCATGCGCAATTCGCGTGGCGGCGGAGGGCGCTGCGTGGAGTTCCGATCGTGGAGGCTACACACATCGAGCCAACCTATGGAGGAAATCCGGTTGAATGTAAGGAGGAAGAACGATAGGAGCGAGGACTGACCAGTGCCCTGAGCGCGGTCGGTGCTTACACCGCAGAGGTAACCTCTCCCAACCTGCGCCGGAATTCGGACGACTGAATTTCGAGCAGCGAGGCCTCGAGCTCGGCCATGGCTCCCACCGCTGCCACCTCCGCAGCTTCGCGCCGACGGCGCAACGGTTCAGGATCGGCGGCCGCGCCTGGCACAATCCAGTCAGAGATGAAGGCATCCAGTTGGAGCGCCAGGTCTGCCTCGGCGCTCACCGTCTCGAGGTTAGCGCGAAGGCGTGTGAGAGCGGCTGCGACCTGATGGACGTCGACCTCCCGGAACAGCGAAAGCACCAGCATCATCGCGTCGGTGTGCATCTCGAGATCCGGCAGGTCCGCTGGAATGGCGCCGGCGTTCGCGACGGTCCGCAGATGGCGGTAGCGCGTCCAGAGAAGTTCGGGCAGCACGGCGCCAAAGCTCTGCGGATCGGTTCGATCTGCGGCTGACGCGATCGCGGAGGCAGTCGCGCGCAACGCATCTTTCAACTCATCAAGCGCAGGCGTGCGCTCCTGGAGGATTCGCCTCAAGTCAACAGTCCAGACGGTGGTGGCCAGGGCGATGGCGACTGGGGATGTTGTCGGCTCCTGGGGATCGATGTCAAGCCGCCCTCGTGACCGGGCGAGTCCGAGCGCGGCAACCACCACGCGGCGGAAATCGGCAGCCCTCTGACGCAGCGCATCTGTGGTTTCCCCTGGTACGCCCTCACTCACGAGGTCGCCGACCAGCTCTGCGACGTGGATGGCGGCCAGTGCGCGGTCGAGGGGCTCTGTGGCCGGATCATCATCCGCCAGAGAGCCCAGTGCGGTCAATTCACCGAGAACGCAGTCGATCAGGTGAGCGGCAGCGGTCAATCGCGCCTGCCCGAGCGCTATGTCATTAGTTGAAAGCAGTGATCGGAACGTCGTCTCGTGACGAACGCCTGCCTCACGCGGACGGTCGAGTTCGCCAACCCTGGATGGCATGGGTTCCGCCTGGTCCACACTCGGCTCACCATCCCCGGAGAAGCCTGGGCCTCTCGATTCGTCATCACCAAACTCTTGCTGCGGTTCGCCGCTCTGCGATTCCATGGCCTGCGGTGGCGGTTGCAGGACTGACATCACCCTGCGAAGCTCCTGAGGTGGTTCTTCTCTTTCTATGCGGATCGAGGCACCGCCACCCTCGACGACTTCCGAGACGCGATAAACCGGCGCATCCACGCTGTCGGGCACGCTCACGGACGGATCAGGAGCCGTCGGATCGATTGCCTTCATCCGCTGCGAGCGGAAGCTCTCGATCCAGTGCCGTACGCGGGCTGAAGCAAGTCCAACCCGTTGACTGATCTCCTCCTCGGAGACCCCGTCTGCCGCAAAGAGTATCGCTTCGGCGCGGCGTCGCTCGACCCCTGAGCCGTGCTCTCGAGCGTCCTCGAGAGAGGTGCGCTCCGAGGGCAACAACGTCAGCGTTCGGTTCTCATCGGCACCCAATCGAATGATCCCCCGCTGAAACTTGGAGTATGCGTCGGGGAGGAAGCCGATCTCCTGCAGCGAGTTGTCCAGGACGGTGAGGTCGTCTGATGTGCCAGAGCCGGTGAGTTCGAGCTCAACTTCGCTGGAGACCGAGTGCTCGGCGGGATCGGTCTGGTCGGCAACGACATCGAGCGACAGTACCCCCACCAGTCGATCGCCGTCGAAGATTGCCCGCGGTGTCCGGTACTGGTGAAACCGAAGGGTGCAGTCGAGATGTGCGCCGGCGCACGCATCTTGGACGCGCAGCTTCAGATCACCATCGGGAAGCTCGGGGATGCTGCTCAGTGTGCCACCCTGGGTCCACCTCGCCGAGGCAATCTCCGCTCCGTCCTCCCCCGCTCGGAGGGACCCGGTTAGCGTGTCTCCATGCTTTCGAATCCGGAGGACGAGGCCTCGGCGCAGGAGTCGGCGGTCCGGAGTGTCTGCGTAGACGTCCCATACTTCCCGGGGCGCTGCAGGCTCGAGTCGGAATCCCGCGAGGTCGCGAAGGCGGACGAGCTCGCCGAAAGGTTCAGCGTCCACGGCACGATAGCGTCGATGCGAGGTCATAACACGGTCGAAAGTGTGGAGGAATATAGCCGTACCCGAGAGACCCGGAATCACCTCCCTGGAACGCCCGTGGCCGAGGATCGATCACCGCTGAGCACGGCCGAGTCTAGTCGCCACCCGCCCCTGCCAGCTCCTCTGCCTCGACGATGAGCCTTTCGATAGCCTTCAGACCTCGAGCCCAGAAATCAGGGTCACCAAGATCGATTCCCAGTCGTTCGACGAGGCGGTGCGGCCAGTCCGAACCACCCGCGCGCAGGAGATCCATGTATGCCTCTTCGAAGCCGTCGACGCCGTCCTCATACCGCTGATACAGAGCGAGGACGAGAAGCTCGCCGAAAGCGTAGGCATACACGTAACCGGGCGTGTGGATGAAGTGGGGGATGTAGGCCCACCACCGTCGGTAGTGCTCACCGAGCGTCAGCGATTCCCCGAACATTGGAGACTGAGTCTCGACCCACAGTCGGTCGAAGTCATCGGTTGACAGTTCGCCTGTTTCTCGCCGACGCGTGTGGATCCGATCCTCGAACCGGTTCATCGAGACTTGCCTGAAGACCGTCGCCATCGAGTCGTCGATCTTGTGCACCAGCAGGGCCAGCCGGTTAGCCGGCTCCGTCTCCCGGTCGAGCAGTGCATGGAAGGTCAGCATCTCCCCGAAAACGGAGGCTGTCTCGGCCGTCGTGAGCGGCGTGTCCGCGTGAAAGATCCCCTGCTCGCGACTGAGGAACTGGTGAACCCCGTGTCCCAGCTCGTGCGCGAGTGTCTGCACGTCACGCACCCGCCCTGTATAGTTGAGCATGATGTAGGGATGTGCGCTAGGCACCGCGCCATGGCTGAAGGCGCCCCCCCGTTTGCCCGGCACGACAGGAGCGTCGATCCACCGCTCGTCGAAGAACCGATCGACTATTTGCTCCAGCTCGGGGTGAAACGCGCCGTACGCATCGGTGACGATGCGGCGCGCATCCTCCCATCCGATTTCGCCCTCCACCTCCCGGATCGGCGCGTAGCGATCGTAGTCCATCATTTCGCCCTCCAGACCGAGCAGCCGCGCCTTTAGGCGATAGAACCGCTGCGAGAGGTCGAATCGCGACGTGACGGCGCTGATCAGCGCCTCGACGGCTTCGTCGGTAGTCTCATTATCCAGGTTGCGACTCGCCAGCCAGTGGTTGTAGCCACGAAGGCGGTCAGACGTGGCCTTGTCGGCCAGCACCGTATTGAAGACGAACGTCAGCGGCCGGCTCAGCCGCTCGAGTCCCTCGGTGAGAGAAAGGGCTGCATCTCTTCGCAGAGACCGGTCGGGCTCGTGGAGTTTCGCCAGGACGGTCTGCTCCGGAAGATCCTCGCCTCGCAGATGAAATCGGGCCGCTCCGAGGCTTTCGTCGAAGAAGCGCGTCCAGGCCGTGCGTCCGGTGACCGACGTCTCCGCAAGGATCTTCTCTTCCGGTTCCGAGAGCAGGTGGTCTCGGCGGAGCCAGACCAGTTCGAGGTGGTGCGCAAATCGCGCGAGCCGCTCGTCGCTGAAGAGTTCCTCGAACCGGTCCTGCGGCAACGCGGACCACTCGGTCTCGACGAAGATCAAGAGCTTGCTGACCTGCGTCGACGCTTCCTGTACGTGCTGCATCAACGCCCCTCGGGCAGGGTCCTCCGTGTTCGTCGCCCAGTTCAAAAAGGCAAACGTGCCGGCGCGCCCGAGCGCGTCGTAGATCTCCTCCAGAAGTTCGAGTGCCTCGGCCAGGTCTGCTGCCGCAAGAGTCGCGATCCTCCCCCTGTATCGCTGCTCGAACGCTGCTGACAGGTCTGCCGCCCTTTCGATACCGGCTTTGAGATCTGCCTCTGATTCGTACAGGTGGTCGAGGTCCCAGCGCACATTCTCTGCGCCGGTCGCGTGGGTCTTCGTCATGGGGACTTGCGGGCGGTGAAGGGGCGGCAAACTTACCGGAACGGGAGCCGTCCCAACGGATCGACACGAACCTTCTTACCGATCCTGGCATTCCACGAAGCGACCTCAAGCCGACCGAAATGTCTTTCCCTCAGATTCAGACACTCGCGGACATAGACGGCCTGTATGCGGCCTCTGCCAATGAGCCCGTCGTGCTCTTCAAGCATTCGACCGCGTGCGGGCTATCGACCCGAGCCGAGCGGCAGCTGCAGAAGCTGACCGAGCCTGCGGACCCCCGCGTCTTTCAACTCGTGGTTCAGCGAGCGCGCGACGTCTCCGATCATGTTGAGGCCGCCACGGGCATCCGTCACGAGACCCCGCAAATTCTGATAGTATTTCGGGGGGAGGTCGTCTTCAACGCGTCGCATCACCGCGTGACTGCAGACGCGGTTCGGGAAGCGATTTCGGAGAGCACGGAGCCTGCCACGAAATGAAGAGGCAAGGAGGTTGGTTGTTCGGGTTATTGGCGCTGGGGCTCATCGCACTTTCGGCATGTGAACGTCCCGCCGAGGAACCAGCCGATACGGCGCAGCCTGTCGAGGTTCAACGCACCCCGGCCCATGAATTCACGCTACGGACCCACGACGGTTACACATTCGCGCTGGCCGACGCACGTGGTCAGGTCGTGCTGCTGAATTTCTGGGCGACCTGGTGTCCTCCCTGCGTCGTCGAGGTGCCGGAGTTGATCGAGGTCCAGGACGAATTTGCTGACGACGGATTGCTCGTGGTGGGCGTCTCCCAAGACACCGGCCCGTCGGCCTATATCGACGTCCGCGATTTCGCCGAGATGTTTGGTGTGAACTATCCCCTGGTGATGGACTCTGACTTGAGCGTAGGGCGGCGCTATGGCGGCGACATGCCGCTACCGACGACGTTCGTCATCGACCGGGACGGACTGATCGTCGACAAGCGAACCGGATTGCTCAATCGTGCGGACATCCTCGACATGCTCGACGGCGTCCTGTGATGGTCCGACCGATCACGTCGCTCTGGTGCCGGGAGCGGGACTCGAACCCGCACGGGCCTTGCGGCCCAGCAGATTTTAAGTCTGCTGTGTCTACCATTTCACCATCCCGGCCGGGCAGCGGGTCACGAACCTAAGCCATGCCGCTGGGAACCCGCAATGGCACGGGCGCTTCCACGGGCGCCCTAGCGACCCGCACGTCAACTTCGCGCGCATGAACAAGTCTGCCGCAACACTCCACCGGCTGAGGGAACTGGCCTACGAGTCCGCCCAACCCTGGGCCGCGAGCTACTCCGGAAACGCTGCTGGGGCTGCCGTATTGCTCAGCGACGGGCGGTGGGTGCGCGGCACCCGCGTCGAGAGCGCGACGTTCCCGCTGACGATTCCGGCACTTCAGGCCGCCTTTGTGGGCGCCGCATCGATGGGTCGTCGAGACATCGTGGCAGCGGCGCAGCACGGCTACATGGAGCCAGGCGCATGGGCGTGGCTGGCCGTGGCCGTGGGCGCCACCGTCCGTAACGAGTCGGCCGACCTCGTTTCCTTTCAGAAGGACCTCCCCGCCCCAGCGGATGAGCTTCAGGTGAGGCACGACGCGGGTCCTCCCGCGGATGATTTTGAAGGTGTGGCCCTAGCTCGTGAGGTCGCCGAGCACGCGCACGCACCGTACTCGAACTACCAGGTTGGATGCATCCTGCTGTATGAGGGAGAGGATGGCCAGGCGCGACTTGTGCCTGGCGTCAACGTCGAGCATCCAGACTGGACGCGTGGTCTTTGCGCCGAACGAAGCGCGATTGCCGCTGCGCTTTCGTCGGGTCGAGGGCAGATTCGAAGAGCCTATCTCTCGTGTCCAACTGATCCCACCGGAATTCCCTGCGGCGCCTGCCGCCAACTTCTCGCCGAGCACCTCCCCGACGCCGCGCTGGTAATGGACCGGGGGCCGGAGCCGCCCGAACGCTCTACCGCGAGAGACCTCCTCCCCCGCTTTTTCAGCGGGGAATCACTCCGGGGCTGAACAGCATGCCCGCTGGTTCGTAGGACCGCGCAGCTTTCTCACCACACCCCATTCCATGCTAGTCGACCTCGGCTTACTGCTGGCCGGTCTCGTCGTGCTTTACTTCGGCGCCGAGTGGCTCGTACGCGGGGCGTCGTCGATCGCGATCAGCATGGGCTTGAAACCGCTCATCGTGGGGCTTACGGTGGTGGCGCTGGGCACGAGCCTTCCAGAGTTGGTGACGAACCTTCTGGCTGCAGCGCAGGGCGAGCATTCTCTGGCGCTTGGAAATATCCTCGGCTCCAACATTGCCAACGTCGGCCTGATACTGGGACTTACGGCCTTGCTGCTTCCCATCGCCGTTGCAGACTCGACCCTTCGCAAGGAGTTTCCGATTCTCCTGGCGGTGCAGCTAGTCTTCTTCATTCTCGCTCTCGACGGCACTATCAGTCGAGTCGACGGAATAATCCTCGTCGCGATCCTGCTGGGCTTCATGGCCTACTTGGTGCGCGACGCCCGCCGGACATCGGTCGCCCCGGACGACTCCATGGCATCGCCCGGCTTCACCCTTCCCCGCTGGAAGAAGGGCTTGCTTGTGGGAGGCGGCATCGTTGGATTGGCCGTTGGAGCCCATCTCATGGTGATGGGTGCCGTAAACATCGCGCACGCCTTCGGCATCAACCCGATCATCGTCGGTCTAACAATCGTGGCTATTGGGACCAGCCTGCCGGAGCTCGCCGCATCCATCGTAGCCGTCATCCATAAACAGGCGGACCTGACGGTCGGAAATGTGATTGGCTCCAATCTGATGAACGTCCTGTTTGTCGTCGGCCTGGTTGCGATACTGACCCCGCTCAACGTCGAATCAGAGGCGCTCACGATTCACTTCCCCGTGATGATCGCCTTCTGCCTTTTGATGGCGCTAGCATGGCCGCAACGTCAGTTCTCCCGCGTGGTCGGTGCCGTGCTCTTATGTGCGTTCATCGGCTACACGGCCTATCTGGTCGTGCCCCTGATGTAGTTCGGATCGGGGACAATCTGCTGGGCTCGACCACGTTGGCTTGGGGTCGGTTGTAGACTCGAATCGCACACCTGAATACTGAATGGACCTGATTCTCGGCCGAAACGTCTGGCTCTTGCTTGCGCTGCTCGTGCTGGCGGCCACGTTCGCATGGTGGGCGTATTCGCGGATGACGCCCGTCGTGCCACCACCACGCCGCGCAGTTCTCGTGGGCCTTCGTTTCGGGGTTCTCGGAATCGTGCTGTTCTTACTGTTCGAGCCAATTCTCCAGCGGATTCTACAGAGGGACGAAGTGCCCGTGGTAGCCGTGCTCCTCGACGACTCCCGGGGATTGTCGGAGGTTGAAGGCCGCACAGGTGAAGCCGGAGTGCGGCAGTTCCTGGCGAGTCAGAGGGATCTCGACGCCGATGTCGTCTTCTACAGGTTCGCCGGAGACGTCGAGCGTCTCGATGACCCCGATCCCTCGCTCACTTTCGAAGGAGCGCGGACCGATATCGCACTGGCACTTTCGTTCGTAGCGGACGATCTGGCCGACCGAAACCTTCGCTCGGTCGTCCTGGTGTCCGACGGCCGCTTCAATACCGGGAGAAACCCACTTTATCTGGCCGATCGGTACCCCGTAGCCATTCACACCGTCACCGTTGGCGATACCACGCAGCCCCGAGATGTGTGGATGGGGGACATCGTCACCAATGATCTCGCGTACACCGGATTAGAGTTGCCAGTCAGAGCCCACGTGCATGCCGACGGGTTCGCGGGTCAGCAGGCGACTGTAATGCTGTCATTGAGAGGCGCGGTTCTGGATCAGCAATCGGTTACCCTGCCCGCAGCAGGCGAGCGACTAAGCGTCGATTTGTCAACGACTCCTGAGGAGGAGGGCATCAATCGCTACGCTGTGTCCGTGACCCGCCTCGACGGCGAGGCCACGCACGCGAACAATGTTGCCCACGCGACCGTCCGCGCGGCCAGCCGACAGCGTACAGCTCTGCTGCTCAGCGGGGCGCCGGGGCCAGACCTGTCTGCGCTTCGAGCGACTCTCCTCCGCGATGACGACGTCGAGGTGATCGCCCGGACGCCCAGGGGCGACGGCGGCTACTACGAGGGTGCGCTGGGGCCCGCACTCGAGAGTGCCGACCTGTTGATCCTGGTTGGATTTCCCGGCGCTCGGACGCCCCCATCTGACATCGAGGCCGTAGCTCGCGCAGCGGAGACGCTTCCCGTCCTGTTTGTCCTCACCCGGCAAACCGAGATACCACGGATCTCAACCGATCTGGCCTCCACCCTCCCTGTTCGGCCGGACGCTATCCGGTCGGCCTTTCTGGACGTCCAGCTTGCTGCATCGAGCGCCGCGCGCGGACACGCGGTGACGAACGTCCCCGGCGTTCCGCTTGACCAGGTTGGCACGCTGCCGCCCGTTCAGTCCAACGAGACACGCTGGGCCGTCGACCCCGACACTCGCGTCCTCTTCACGCCGGTCATCATTCTGGGAGGGATTCTCGGGGGAGTTTTCACGCCGACGGAAGCGGCGGCGGCGGCGGTGATGTACGTGTTGTTGCTCAGTCTCTCCTATCGTTCGCTCTCACTGGCCGGTTTGTACGATGTCCTGCTGCGGACGGCGGGGACAACGGGTTCGATCATGTTCGTGGTTTCCGCCGCGAGTCTCTTCGGCTGGGTGATTGCTCGGGAGGAGGGTCCTCAAATGGTCGCGGATGGACTACTTCTCATTACGGACAATCCCTATGTTTTCCTGCTGCTTGTGAATGTTGCGTTGCTA
>JBJHBB010000048.1:0-6662 GCA_050485265.1 Rhodothermales bacterium
GAGGAAGTCGGCGGCCGCCTCGCGCTGGTCATCACCGAGATCCCCTACCAGGTCAACAAGACGACGCTGATCGAGAAGATCGCGACCTCCGCGCGCGACAAGCGCGTTGAGGGGATTCACGACATGCGCGACGAGTCCGACCGCGACGGCATGCGCATAGTGATCGAGCTCAAGAAGGACGCCGTGCCGGTGGTCGTGCAGAACCAGCTGTACAAGTACACGCAGCTGCAGCAGACTTTCGGCATCAACATGGTTGCGCTCGTCAACGGCCGGCCGAAGACGCTGACGCTCAAGGAGCTGGTGCAGCACTACGTCGACCACCGCCACGAGGTGGTGGTCCGGCGCACCCGCTACGACCTGCGCAAGGCCGAGGAGCGGGCCCACATCCTCGAGGGACTCACCCTCGCGCTGGACCACCTCGACGAGGTGATCGCCATCATCCGGCACTCGGCGGACACCGACGAGGCCAAGGCGAACCTCATGAAGGGCGTCTATCCGGAGAAGCTCGCGCCGCAGCAGCGCGAGCGCCTTGGCCTGGCGGCCACGCCGCCGGTCGAGCGGTCGTCGGCACGTGAGTCGAGGCTGTTCGACGGTGACGAGCACATCGAGGAGCGGTTCATCCCGCGCCCCTGGCTTTCCGAGGCGCAAGCCGAGGCCATCCTGGCGCTGCGCCTGTCGCGCCTGACGGGGATGGAGCAAGAGAAGATCCTGGCCGAGTACCGCGCGATCCTCCAAGAGATCGAGCGCCTCCGCGCGCTGCTGGCCTCGCGGGAGCTCCGCATGGAGACTATCAAGGAGGAGCTCCTGGAAATGCGCGACCGCTTCGGCGACGCGCGTCGGACCGAGATTGACTACACGGGCGGCGGCGACATCGACCTCGAGGACCTGATCGAGGACGAGTCCGTCGTGGTGACCATCTCGCACCAGGGCCTGATCAAGCGCACGCCCATAACCGAGTACCGGCAGCAGGGCCGCGGAGGCCGCGGCCTCATCGGGGCGGGTACCCGAGACGAGGACTACGTCGAGCACCTATTCATGGGCTCGAACCATGACTACCTCCTCTTCTTCACCGATCACGGACGGTGCTACTGGCTGCGGATTTTCGAAGTACCAGAAGGTGGGCGCACCGCCAAAGGACGCTCGATCCGCAACCTGATCCAGATCTCCCAGGACGACCGCATCAAGACCCTGATCGCGGTCAAGAAGGCCGACTTCAACAGCGACGAGTTCCTAGACCGCCACTTCGTGGTGATGGCCACCAACAAGGGGCTCGTCAAGAAGACCGCCCTCCGCGCCTTCTCCCGGCCGCTTGTCACGGGCATCATCGCGATCGACGTCGTCGAGGGTGACGAATTGCTCGAGGCTCGCCTCACCGATGGCGACACGGACATCCTGCTGGCGGCCACCAACGGTCGGGCCATCCGCTTCCACGAGTCCGACGCTCGCCCGATGGGCCGCAACACGCGCGGCGTGCGCGGAATGCGAATCGGGGATGACGACGAAATCGTGGGGATGATCGCCGTTCGCCGCGAAGGAGCGAGCGTGCTGACCGTGTCCGAGCGCGGCTACGGCAAACGCAGCCCGCTCGATGAGTACCGCATCCAGACCCGCGGCGGCATGGGCATCCTCACGATGAAGACCACGTCCAAGACGGGCAAGCTAGTGGCGATCAAGAGCGTGGTGGACGGCGACGACCTTATGATCGTGACCCAGTACGGTCTGACCATTCGGATGCGCGTGGCCGATATCCGCGAGATGGGCCGCAACACACAGGGCGTGCGGGTGATCAACCTCAAGGACGGCGACCGCATCGCCGACGTGACCCGACTGGTGATAGAGAATGGGGATCTGGAGGTGCTCGACGAGCAGCAGCCGTCGCTAGAGGCCGAGGTTGGTGATGTCGAGGCTACTGGAGACGAGTAGAACGGACGCGTCTACGCGATGAAGTCCCTGGGATGAACTGCGCGCTGAGGAAATGCACGGAGTAGCTGTCGGTCGGGCGTCACGAGGCGCAGGTCCAGGTCATGGGCTAGCGCTACGTATTCGCAGTCGTAGGTGCTACAGCCCGATTGCTCGGCCAGCCGCAATACCATGGGAGAGAGAACCTCGAAAGAGCGATCACGCATTACATCCTCGGCCACAACCAGAAGCCGAAGCGCCGTCTCAAACTCCATCTCCCCTGCACGGAGGTACTTCCAGAGCACGTTCCTGAATTCGCTCAACCACAGCCGCGGGGCCACCCACTGAGGATCGGCGGAACGTACAGCCTGGGCAAGGCCAGTGTGCTCGCCCGGAATCAGCAGGTAGCTGATGAGCGCATTGTCCGCCACGATCACGAACGCCCCTCCTCCACCGCGCTACGGCGCTTCTCTTCTTTGAGGTAAACCGATACCTCATCTCGTACGGCGCGAACTCGCTCCATCAGAGCCTCCTCGTCGGAGGATGGGGCCTTCAGCGCCTCTTCCAGGAGCACGATAGCTTCGCTGTTAATGCTCCTGCGCCTTGCCCGCGCACGCCGCTTCAGCCGCTCGTAGAGCTCATCGGGCAGGTTCTTGACAGTCAGCGTGGCCATGGTTACTCCGTTTTGGTTGCGAAATGAATCCTTCGCCCTTCGGTTCCCCCGGTGAAGCCGCGACAGCGCAACCAGTAGCTTCCCATTCCTTCACCACCACCACCATAGCGCACTCCTCTCGCATGAAAGTCACCGTTGAGCGCATAAACGACGCCTTTCACTTCGTCGGCACCAACGAAGCCGGCAACACGATCGAGATGGACACATCACCCGAGTTCGGGGGCAGCGGCAGCGCCCCTAGCCCGATGCAGGTCGTGGCGATGGCGATCGGGGGCTGCAGCTCTATCGATGTGATCGAGATCCTCCGGAAGTCGCGCCAGGAGCTCGATGGCCTTCGCGTGGAAATCGACGCCGACCGGGCCGAGGACGCGACGCCGCGTGTGTTCACCCGCGTGCACTGCCGCTTCGTGCTGACCGGAAACCTCGAGCCGGACAAGGTGAAGAGAGCGATCGAGCTGAGCCTCGACAAATACTGCTCGGTCTCTAAGATGATCGACAAGACCGCCGAGATCGACTACTCGTTCAGCATCAACGGCACGGACTTCGGTCGCGGATAGCGCGACCAACCACAAACCGAGAGGGGTCGCGGCGGCGGCCGCGACCCCACGGCGTTAGTGAACGTGACGTAGGGAGAAAAGCGCGGCCGCGCGAATTTCCGTCCATTCACTTCCGCCTCTTCCATGAGACCGGCTTCTTCGCATGCGGCAGCGAAGCCGAGCTTGCGCATCAAGGCGTCGATCTCGGCGTCGCGACCGCGGAACTCGCGGTAGCCGTCTGCCGGATCGATGGTGTTGCCGACCGAGAACACGTAGTCGTTGAGGCGCTGCGCGACCTCGCGGTCGTACGGCCCTTCGCCCTCGAGGAAGGCCTCGTACGCGTCGGCAGTCAGCACGTCCGACCACAGGTAGCTGTAGTAGCCGGCCGAGTAGGCGTCGCTCGAGAACAGGTGATTGAACTGCGTCGGGCGATGGCGCATGATGATCTCACGCGGCAGCTCGTACTCGGCCAGCACCTGATCCTCAAACTCACCCGGGTGGATCGGGTGATCGGTCTCGAGGTGGATCCGCATGTCGTAGAGACCGCTCGCGAGAAACTCGACGCGCCGGAAACCCTCTCCATGCTTGCTCGCGCGCTCGATACGCTCGACGAGGTCCTGCGGGATGGGTTCGCCGGTCTCATAGTGGACGGCAAACTGATTCAGGACTTCCGGCGTGGCCAGCCAGTGCTCCAGTAGCTGAGACGGAAACTCGACGTAGTCCCGCGCGACGGCCGTGCCGGCGAGGCTCGGGTACGTCACGTTGGAGGCGAGGCCGTGCAGCGCGTGGCCGAACTCGTGGAAGAGGGTCTCGGCGTCCGTCCAGGAGATCAGGACCGGCTCGCCCGGGCGCCCCTTGATGAAATTCGAGTTGTTCGAAACGATGACGGTGACGTCCTCACCATCCATCCGGTGCTGCGTCCGGTAGGACGTCATCCATGCGCCGGAGCGCTTGCCCGAACGGGCGTATGGGTCGAAGTAAAATAGCCCGATGTGGCTTCCATCCCCGCGGTCAGTGACCTCCCAGACGCGGACATCATCATGGAAGACCGGCACGTTGTGGATTTCCGAGAAGTCCATCCCGAAGAGCTCGCCACCGACGAAGAACATGCCGTCGACGAGGTTGTCGAGCTGCATGTAGGGCTTCACCTCGTTCTCGTCGAAGTCGTAGCGCTCCTTGCGCACGATCTCGGAGTAGAAACGATAGTCCCACGGCTCGATGGTAATGCCATCGCCGCGGGAATCGGCCAGGGCCTGCATGTCGGCGACCTCCTCATGGACGCGCGCCACCGCCGGCTCCCAGACCTGCTCCATCAGACGGAGGCCCTCCATTGGATCGGAAAGCATTGCGTTCTCGACGCGCCAGTGGGCGTGGGTCTCGTAGCCCAGAATGCCCGCGCGCTCCGCACGTAGCTGGAGAATCTGGGTGATGATTGAGTTGTTGTCGTTGGCGTCACCGCGATCGCCACGGCTGGCGTAGAGCTCGAAGACTTGCTGACGCAGTTCGCGGTTCTCGGCGTACGTGAGGAAGGGCTCCATCGCAGAGCGGGTGTTGGCGAAGAGCCAGGCACCTTCGTAGCCGCGGTCGTCAGCAGCTGCCGCGGCCGCATCGACGAACGATTGCGGAAGTCCGGCCAGGTCATCCTCATTGCGGACTAGGGTGTAGAGGTCTTCGTCGGCCAGGACGTTCTGGCTGAACTGGGTGAAGAGTCCGGCCAGCTCCTGGTTGATGGCACTGAGCCGCTCCTGGTCGTCGGCGTCGAGCCGGGCACCCGAACGGACGAAGTTGTTGTGGTAGACCCACGTCAGCCGCTGCTGCTCCGGGGTCAGCGTCTCCATCTCGGGACCGGTGTACACGGCCTCGATCCGCTGAAAGAGAGCCTCGTTCTGCGTGATCTGGTCGGAGAACGCGGCCAGGCGCGGCGACAGTTCACGCTGCACGGCCTGGAACTCGGGCGTGGCCATGTTACCGCTCCAGACGCCGTAAACGGCCATCACGCGCCGGAGCGTCGAGCCGGCCCGCTCCATCTCGGCGATCGTGTTCTGAAAGTTGGGCTCGGCGCGGCTGTGCGCTATCGCCTCGATTTCGGCGAGGTTCTCAGCCATCGCGGCCTCAACGGCCGGCTGGAAGTACTCGACCTCGACGCTGGCGAAGGGCGGGACGCCATCGAAAGGCCCGGTCCAGGGAGCAAGCAGCGGGTTGTCCACCCCTGCTGCCTCGGCCTCATTGGCTGCGGGCTGCGCGGCCACGCTCGAAGTAGCGATCAGCAGGACGAGGGCGCCCAGGACCGCAGTGAAAAAGTCAACCATGTGCTTGCATCTTGTTGGCGGGAACGTCCCGGCGCGGGTGCCCCGGGAAAATCGACATGCAAGGTACCGCGACAAACCCCGCGCCGATTCGCGCAGGGCCGTTCAACGGGCCCACGCGCAGCTCAACGCTCAGGCACCGACCAGCATTGTGGACGGGCCGCGCGTATTCAAACATCCTCAATGGGCGGCGTCGCGGTTGGCGGCGGCCGGATCGAATGCCGGCACACAGACCGCCCAGTACTCGCATTCGTCGTTGTCCGACGGGTTGCTGTACCGGACGCGCTCGCCGGCTCGACACAACACCGTTTCACCCGTGCCGACATCGAGGTAGCCTCCGTCGTGATCGACCCGCATCGTGCCACGCAGCACAATCGTCACCTCGTCGAACTCGGGAGTCTGGAACGGCTCGTCCCATCCTGGCGGTGCAATCATGTGGGCCACGCTCAGCGAGGCCGAGTCCGTGGAGAGTCTCCCCACGAACTCCCCGATGACCTTCCCGCCTGGTGCAGGAATGACTGCAGGGCTACGAGTGACGACGGGCATCGTCAGGCGGTGACGAGCACCTTGTCGGCGTGGGTCACTTCGCGCACGGCCTCGTCGAGCAGTGCGAGTCCTTCATCGAGTTCGGATTCGGTGATTGGAAGGGCTGGGCGGAACCTGATCGTCCGCTCGCCGCAGCCAAGAATGATCAGACCCAGATCGTAGGCCCGTTTCCGAACCGCATCCCTCACCGAGCCCGAGGGAAGGTCGAAGGCGCAGAAGAGTCCCTTCCCGCGCGGATTGGTGATGGCCTCGTGCTCGCCAGCCATCGCTTGGAGTCGAGACTGCAGGTGAGCCCCGGTCTGCTGGACAGCAGACACGAGATCATCCTCCTCGATGATCTCCAGGATCCGATCGAAGCGCACCATGTCCACGATGTTGCCGCCCCACGTCGAGTTGATGCGGCTCGGCACCTTGAAGACGTGGTCGTCGATGTCCTCCACGCGAGTTCCTGCCAGGATGCCGCACACCTGAGTCTTCTTGCCGAAGGCCATCACGTCGGGGACGACGCCAAGGCCCTGCCAGGCCCAGAAGGTCCCCGTTAGGGCTACGCCAGTTTGCACCACGTCGAACACCAGGAGAGCGTCGTTCTCGTCGGCCAGCTCGCGAAGTGCCTGCAGGAACTGCGGGCGGAAGTGATTGTCGCCCCCTTCCCCCTGGATCGGCTCGATGATGATGGCAGCGATGTCGTCCGGGTTCTGCTGG
>JBJHBB010000048.1:6672-8996 GCA_050485265.1 Rhodothermales bacterium
GAGCGATCGCGAGGCGCTCGCGCTCCTCGACCGTCTTCTCGTCCTCCGGGCCGTTGCACTTCGGGTTCACCACGCGGGGCCAGTCGAACTTGGGGAAGAACTTGACCTTGTTGGGATCCGTGTTGGTGAGCGACATCGTGTAGCCGCTTCGCCCGTGGAACGCCTGCTCGAAGTGCAAGACCTTGTGGCCGCGCTCGGATCGATAGCCCTTGCGGTGATTCTTGCGAACCTTCCAGTCGAAGGCCACCTTGAGCGCGTTCTCGACGGCCAGCGCCCCGCCGGAGACGAAGAAGGCGTGCGGCAATTCCTTCGGGATGGCCACTCGACTGAACGTGTCCACGAAGCGCGCGAAGTGCGGCGTGTAGATGTCCGAGTTGGCGACCTTGTTGACGGCGGCGTCCATGAGTCGCTGCAAGAACTCGTGGTCGTTCCGCAGCCCGGGGTGGTTCATCCCCAGAGGACTCGAAGCAAAGAAGGTGAAGAAGTCCAGGTAGTCTCGCCCGGTCGCCTGGTCTCGCAGCCGCGCGCCTGCGCTGTGCTCCATGTCGAGCACGATGTCGAAGCCATCGGTAAGGAGGTGCCGGCCTAGAGTGGAGCGGACGGCGTCGGGCGCGGGAAGATGCTGCTTGCTCATGCGCGGGCGGGAAGTACGAGACCAGGGAAAGGACTGTGTCGAGTATAGCGATCCGCCCCAGGGGCGCCAACCCCGCAACCCCTCCACACAGCCGATATTGGCAGCGATTCATCACCGAGCACACCGCAGCATCCCCAACTCATCCCACTTTCAGAAACCCGGGCGGCTGAGCGCGGTAGCGGCGCTCTGCCGCGTCGTAGCTTTCTGCGACCTCGATTCGAGAGAACTCCTGATGCCCGAAACGCCCCGCCAGCCCTCAGCACGCCGCCCTGGCGATATCGCCTTGAAGGCCGCTTCGCCGACGGCCTCCGATGCCGGTGGCGACGGGTTCTTCCAGCTCCCGGTGGTCGAGACGCCAATCGTCGCCAATCGACCGGGCCAGCGGCCCGAGTGGCTGCGCGTCCGGCTACCCTACGGCGAGACCTTTAGCAAGGTCACCAAGACCATCGAGACTCACGCGCTGCACACCGTCTGTCAGAGCGCCCGCTGCCCCAACATGGGCGAGTGCTGGACCGCGGGCACGGCGACCTTCATGATCCTGGGCGACGTCTGCACGCGCTCCTGCGGATTCTGTGCTGTGAAGACCGGTCGGCCCCCGGCGGACCTCGACTGGGACGAACCGCACCGCGTGGCCGAGGCAGCACGCCTCATGGAGCTCAAGCACGTGGTGATCACCTCGGTGAACCGCGACGAGCGAAAGGACGGCGGTGCGCCGATTTTCGCCGAGTGCATTCGACTGCTACACGCCGAGGGTCGTACCGTTGAAGTGCTGACGCCCGACTTCCGTGGTGACATTGAGGCCATGGACATTGTCTTCAATGCTCGTCCAGACGTGTTCAATCACAACGTCGAGACGGTGCCGAGACTTTATCGGCGCGTACGTCCGCAGGCCGTCTATCAGCGGTCGCTCGACGTGCTTCAGCGGGGAAAGGACGAGTTCGATCTCCGCACGAAGAGCGGCATCATGGTCGGGCTCGGGGAGAAGCAGGACGAGGTCCTCGCGCTGATGGACGACTTCGCGCGTATCAAGCTCGACGTCATGACCATCGGACAGTATCTGCAGCCCACCAAGATGCACCTCCCGGTCGATGAGTTCGTCCACCCTGACGTCTTCCGGTGGTACAAAGAGCAGGGCGAGGCGATGGGCATCGGCCACGTCGAGAGCGGTCCGCTCGTGCGCTCGTCCTACCACGCCGAGAGGCACGTGTAGTCGTGCGCGTTCTAGCTGTGGTCCTGCTGGCGACGGGCCTTGCCGGCTGCGGTCTGCTCGGCGCAGTGCCCGAGGCGCAGGACGAGGCTCACGTCGTCGCACTTACCATGGACGGCTGCCGCTACGTTCTGGCCGAATCGCGCGGCGGCTCCTTTAGCATCGTCGCTCGCACGGAAGAGCCGCTCGAAAACGGCGACATCCTCATCGGGCCCATTCGGACGGGGTCCATCACAATGGACCTGCTCCCCTTTCCACAGGAGGACGGGATTCGGATCGCCCGCCTCGACGTTCGCGCCGCCGGCCTCTCATGGACCGAGGGCCGCCGTGCGTGGCGCGAGGCCTGCACGGCCAGCCCTCTCTGACCGTCAGGCGTTGGAGACGATCTCGGCCTCGGGGAAGAAGTAGTTGCTCTCCAGCCGGCCGTTCTCGACAGAATCCGAACCGTGCACGGCATTCTTGCCGACGGACTCTGCGTACAGC
>JBJHBB010000049.1:0-2951 GCA_050485265.1 Rhodothermales bacterium
GTCTGTTGGCCGTTGATCACGAACGAGCCGCGATCCAGTCCTTGTAAACCCGAGGGAACGATCTCGCCTACATCGATCGTGGCCCCTTGCAGCTGGGGAAACTCGAACTTCAGGTTAGCCGCGATCCTTTCCGTCCTCTCGTTGTCGTTAGCGGTCGACTGCGCACAGGCCGCAATGCTGACGAGGAGAGGGAGCAGGACGAGCAGTGTGATGCGCTTCATGTATGGGCTGTTGGGTCGAAGGACGGCGCGATAACGCGCCAAGGTAAGGATTCAGCGTGCCCCCTCGGATGACGAGGCCCCTCACCCTACGACGTCGGCCTCCTCCGGGTGCCTTCTCAGAAATCCTCGCACGAAGCCGCATACCGGCTTCACCACCAATCCTTCCTCACGTGCCCATGCCAGCGCGGCCCTAACCAGGTCTGATCCAATCCCTTCTCCGGCGGCTTCTCTGGGGACTTCGGTGTGCGCCAACACCACGCCACCATTAAACAGGTTGTAATCGAGCCAGGCGAGTCCCTGTGGCAGTCGAATTTCAAACCGACTTGCCGACGGATTGTGGCGGATTTCGGACATGCTGTGGGGGGATGGTTTAGGTGCCGGTAAGCTAAATGCGACCTCGTTGCCGGCGACATGGAAAACATTCGCTGACTTGCGGTGCATTCAGGCAGGCGGAACCGGTCAGCGTCTATCCCGGTGCCGCACGACCTCTTTCTAACTCCGGATGCCCTTTTCTGCAGAACTCGACACCGCCAGGGACGCCGCCCGCGCGGCGGCAGCGATCATTCGCCCCGCCGTAGGTCAGGCACGGTCGGTGCGTCACAAAGGCGCCCACGATCTTGTCACGGAGATTGACGTTGCTGCCGAAAGGGCCATCTTGGAACACCTCAACAGGGCGTTTCCGGATTATGAGGTAATGGCTGAAGAGAGTTTCTCGGGATCGGCTCCTCAGACGCGTCCCTCACGTCCCCGGTGGATCGTCGACCCTCTGGACGGGACCACCAACTTCACGCATGGTGTCCCGCCCTACTGTACCTCGATCGCCCTGCAAGATGTCACCGGCGAGCTGGTCGTCGGGGTAATTCTGGAGATTTCCCTCGGCGAGATGTTTTCGGCGAGCACTGGAGAAGGCGCGTACCTGGGTGACGAGCGCCTCTCGGTAAGCGACACCTCCGAACTGGAGAACGCCCTCCTCACGACTGGCTTTCCCTTCCGGGAGTTCTGGTACGTCGATGAGTACCTGAGGGTGTTGGAGCGGCTGATCGGAAGCACGCGAGGCCTCCGCAGGCCCGGAAGCGCCGCCGCGGACCTGGCCTACGTCGCCGCCGGTCGCTTCGATGGATTCTTCGAAGCAGGATTGGCACCGTGGGATGTCGCGGCGGGGATCGTGCTCGTCCGCGAGGCGGGTGGGCACGTTACGGGGTTGCTCCCGGAAGCGGACCCGCTGATGACTGGCCAGATCCTGGCGACAAACAGTCACTTGTACGATCGACTGCTGCCGTACATGGGCGACCTGGGCGAGGCGTACCGGCGAGGCGCTTAACAAGAGTGGCGACAGGGCTTAATGCTCTCCATTGGCGGCCGATACCCTTTCCAAACCACTGGGCTGATCTGGTCGTCGGGTTCACGATCGCACAGACGATCGTAGGCCCCACATCTCCGAGCGCCCCTCTTGCCGTTATGACTCCCCCCGAAAATCGAGACTTCGAGCCCGGAAATGACCCGGCGCAGCGAGACTGCGTGCTGGTGGTCGACGACTATCCGGAAAACTGCCGGCTGCTCTACTTCTACTTGAGGTCAGACTACGACGTCATCACGGCCGCGTCCGCCGAGGAAGCCCTCGAACTCATGGAGACGCGCGAGGTAAACCTCGTCGTGATGGATATCAATCTCAAGGATGGGATGAACGGCATCGAGGCGGCCGAGCAGATCCGGCATCGGGAGGAATGGCGCCACATCCCGATCCTCGCAATCTCTGCCTACGCCTACCCGGATGATCGAGCGCGATTCCTGGAGGTGGGTTTCGACGACTACATCCCGAAGCCGATCTTCAAGGAGCGGATGCTTCGTAAAGTTCGTGCGCTCCTGGAGCCGTCCGACGAGGCAGTGTGGGTGACGACTCGCCCTTGATGACGGAAACTTGAACCCGGTCCCGGGAAGCCGCTAGTTTGCGGCGCGCCCGGTAACCTGCCGTGGCGGCCCCTCCACCAGCCCTCACGGCGATGCCCACCCCCCAGGAAGGCCACGGTCTGCTGCGCGGAAAGCGCGGAATCATCTTTGGAGCTCTCGACGAGAACAGTCTCGCGTGGCACATCGCCGAGGCGTGCTATCGCGAGGGCGCCACGTTCGTGCTTTCCAATGCGCCCGTTACACGCCGCTTCGGAAGCATCGAGAAGCTTGCGCAGGCCACGCAGAGCGAGGTCGTCTACGCCGATGCGACCAACGACGGTGAACTGGAAGAACTGTTCACCTCGGCGTCTGAGAGCGGCAAGCTGGACTTCGTGGTCCACTCAATTGGGATGGGCGTGAACGTTCGGAAGAACCGTGCCTACGAGGACCTTAATCACGACTGGTTCCTGAAGACGCTAGACATCTCGGCCGTCTCATTGCACCGGGTGGTTCAGAGCGCGCTGAAGGTGGACGCCCTCGCCGAGGGTGGCTCGGTCGTCGCGCTGAGCTACATCGGTGCGCAGCGGGTCTTCACCGAGTACTCCGAGATGGGGGATGCAAAGGCCTTGCTTGAGTCGATCACACGTTCTTTCGGCTATCGACTGGGGAAGAAGGGCATTCGGATCAACACGGTCTCCCAGAGCCCGACCCGCACGACAGCTGGCAAGGGAATCACCGGCTTCGACGCCATGTTCGACTTCGCCGAGCAAATGGCTCCGCTCGGCAACGCGGACGCGCTCAGCTGTGCCGACTACGTGGTTTCTCTGCTGAGCGATCTAACCA
>JBJHBB010000049.1:2961-8957 GCA_050485265.1 Rhodothermales bacterium
ACGATGGGGGCTTCTCCGCAATGGGCATCTCGGATGGATTGGTCGAGCACTTCCTCGGCAAGAGCGCCGACTGAATCGTCACCCAATCCCGGCGCCGGCTCGGCAATGATCAAGCTCTTCCTCACAGACATCGACGGTTGCCTCTCAGAGCCCTACCGCGCTTTCGATCTCGA
This sequence comes from Rhodothermales bacterium, assembly GCA_050485265.1. Taxonomy (GTDB): domain Bacteria; phylum Bacteroidota; class Rhodothermia; order Rhodothermales; family JANQRZ01; genus JBJHBB01. Next base: position 3,135 of record JBJHBB010000049.1, read on the forward strand.
CCAGTTCATGACGCTGCGCGACTGGGGGCGCATGGCGGAGGGCGACGAGCGGATTCCGCGGCTGGGGATCTGCTCAGGGAGATCCTATGCCTACGTCGAGGCCGTCGCTCAGGCACTCGATCTCCGTGGTCCAGCACTCTTCGAGAGTGGCGGGGGAAGGTTCGATCTACCCCTCGCGCGGATTCGCTGGAGCAGCGCATTGACCGATGAGGTCGAAGCGCAGCTTGATGATGTCCGCGCGTTCTTTCTTCGCGATGTCCTTCCCCTGGGAGGCTTCAGCCTGGATTATGGTAAGCGTGCTCAGGCGGGCGTCGTCACGCTTGAGACTCAGAAGCTTGTCCGGGCCATTGAAATGACCCGGCGCTTCGTCAATAACGGGCACCCGGACCTCGTTGTCGCTGATACGCACGTTTCGATCGATGTCCTGCCACGCCGGCTAACGAAGCAGATTGCGATCGAGGAGGCCGCAGAGGAGGATGGCCTGCGCCTCGCTGAGGTTGCCTTCATCGGCGACACGCGTGGGGACATCGGCGGGCTTGAGGTCGTGGGCCACTCGTTCGCGCCGCGCAATGCGCAGTCTATCGTGCAAGATGTCGTAGACGTCGTAACGGAGGGAGAGGCACTCGATGGAGTGATCGAAGCTTTCGAACATTGTGTCCGCTTCAACGAAAACATTTTATTGTCTGCAGAAGCATCGTAGGCACTTGAGTAGCATCATCCCGGGGACGATATTCGGACCACACGATTTCCCACCTCCATGCTGCTGCGTCTCCTGATTGCCGCGCTGTTTCTTCTGGTCACAACCGTTGTGCCGGAGTCGTCGGCTCAGCCGACGTCACCGTTGGAAATGTCGGGCGTGCCGGCGGCATCCTCTGAAGGTCGTGCGGCAGGTGCGGCAGAGTGGGTTGGAGCCGATCGCTCGTCACCCGTTTACTACGTGATCCAGCGCAGACAGGACCTTCGAGCCGGCCCAGGGACGGGCTCGCGAGTCGGCCAGCTAGACTTTCGACGTGGCGTCCGGGTCCGCGCCGAGAACGGCGCTTGGCGCCTCGTCGAGGATGTAGAGTCGGGTGACGTCCTGGGATGGGTCGAGGCGACCTCGCTGTCAAACCTCTGGCTCCTCGTCGACAAGCCGAGCCGGATGATGTACATCTACCACGGCTCAGAACTCGTCCGCCGACTGCCGATCGACGTATCGACGAATCCGACCGATGACAAGGTTCGTCGTTCGACAATTGGCGAGCAAGAGCACTACCGGATCCCCGAAGGGACGTACTTCGTGACGGGGCGCAACCCGAACAGCCAGTACTACCGGTCGTTCATGCTCAACTATCCCAACGCGGAAGACGCCGCTCGTGGGCTGGCCGAGGGAATCATTGACAGGGCGCAGTACAACGCCATCGTGAACGCGTCCGAGCGATTTGTCTCGCCACCGATGGGAACGCTGCTCGGCGGAGCGATCGCGATCCATGGACAGGGATCGGGGCGTCAGCGTGCCTGGACCCGAGGGTGCGTGGCGCTACGGGATATCCATATGGACCAACTGTGGGACATCGTGCACGTCGGCACGCCCGTCGTCATCCGATAACCTTGACCTAGGTCTATGGTGCTATTGTGCTTCGGTGATGAAGCACAAACCGGCCCGGGTCGCTGCGGTCGCGGGTGAATCTTAGGCACAAGGGCCGCGTACAGCGGAGGACCGCTACCTGTTTGAACGATGAGTGTCTCGCGAGCCCTGATTGCGCTGGTCCTGATGGCGCTGCCCATGGCGATCCATGCGCAGCTGGGAGCTGTTGAGCCTCAGGAGGAGGAAGCAACGCTCGGCCTCGAACTGACCATGGGGCCGGTCTTCGTCGTCCCCGTGGATGGCACGATCGACCTTGTGCTGTCCAGGTACGTCGACCGCGCTATCGCGGATGCTGAGAATGCGGAGGCGAGCGCCATCCTCTTTAAGATCGACACATTTGGTGGGCTGGTCGACGCGGCAGACCGGATCCGTACGGCGCTGCTTCACACGGATATCCCCACAGTAGCGTTCATCGATCCGAACGCGGCGAGCGCGGGCGCACTCATCTCCTTCGCGGCCGACCGTATCGTGATGGCTCCTGGCGCCTCCATGGGCGCAGCCACTGCCGTTGATGGCACAGGGCAGTATGCCAGCGAGAAGGTCCAGAGTTACATGCGCGGGCTAATGCGCTCCACCGCAGAGGCCACGGGTCGCGACCCTCGCATCGCTGAGGCGATGGTCGACGAGTCCATTGAGATTCCGGACATCATCGAGGAAGGAAAGCTGCTTACGCTATCCGCCCGTGAGGCCCTCGCGCTGGGCGTTGCAGACCTGGTTTTGAACACCGAAGCGCAGGTGCTGTCGGCGATGGGTGTCACCACGCAAGAGGTGGTCCAGCACAACACGACGACGGCCGAGCGTGTCTTACGCTTCTTTGGCTCACCGGTCATGGCCTCGCTGCTCATGATCATGATGTTGGGTGGGCTCTACGCCGAGATCCGGACGCCGGGAATTGGCGTCGCCGGGATGGTGGCTGCTATGGGAGCCGCCATGTTCTTCGCGCCCCACTATCTGCTGGGGATGGTGCATGGATGGGAGATCGCGCTCTTCTTCCTGGGCGTCATGCTCATCCTCGCCGAGGTGTTCGTGATCCCGGGCTTTGGCGTCGCAGGCATTAGCGGTGCCATTCTCGTGATATTCAGTCTTGGTGCGTCGCTGATCGGCAACATCGGTTTTGCTTTTCCTGACGGCGGCGAAGTGACGCGGGCCATCGTCACTCTGGCGGTCACACTCGTCATCTTCGTGGCGCTCATGTTCTCGCTTGGCGGATATCTGCCTCGGTCCAAGCACGTCAATCAGCTCATACTCGCCCCCGAGTTGAGCACGGCTACGGGCTATACCTCCGCGGAGTCGGTCGAGGACCTTATCGGTCAGCGAGGGACGGCGCTGACCGCTCTCAGGCCGGCCGGCACCGCCGAGGTTGGGGGTGAACCGGTCGATGTTGTCACGCAGGGCACGTTTATTCCAGCTGGTGAGGCCATCGAAGTGATCAGCGTTCGCGGTTCGCGGGTGGTCGTCCGACCCGCCCGTGACGTTGTGGGAACGTCCTCCGGCGTAGCTTGAATTTGACCGTTCAACTAACGGGCTCCTATCGTGCTTACCCCCATCGCCTTCATACTTCTGGGTCTCGCCCTCGTGGCGGTGGAGGTGTATGCGGTGCCGGGAATCAACGTGGTAGGGATAGCGGGGGGACTTTCGCTCGTTGCGGGCGTGGTCCTGGCTTTCGTCGAGGGAGGAGCGCTCGGAGGGCTGATCGCCACTGTCGGGTCGGTGGCTGTCGCCGGAGCGATGTTCTACGTGATGTGGCAGAGTGGGGCGCTTCAGCGCTTCGTATTGCCAGACGCACTCGGCGCCGACCCACGCGAGGACGCACGTGCTGCCGATGCCCGATCCAAGTATCTGGGCCACATTGGGATGGCGGTAACGCCTCTCAGACCGGGCGGCGTCGTAGAGATTGACGGTGAGCGGGTTGAGGTCCAGACGGAAGGCGGCTTCATCGCTTCCGGCAGCCATGTCCGCGTGGTCGCTATGGACCGGAGGCGGTTCTTTGTCCGTCTCGCGGACGAAGCCGAGGTCGCTGAACTGACCGGGCGCGACGGCGGCGCAGCGGTGTAGGTCTCCTAACGAGGCGGCGGTGAGTCGGTACCTTTGCGGCCACCTGTACGTCAACATTCGTCACGCATGCGCCGAGCCTTCATTCCCCTCGTCCTAGTCGCAGTCGTTACGCTTGCCGCATGCCAGCCGGGCGAGGAAGCTGGTCCACCAGCAGATTGGGAGACGATTGGGACCGAGCGCTGGTGGCACGCCGAGGCAGATACGGCAGTGGCGTTCCGCGATATGGATAGTTTCGAGGAGCTCGCTCTGAGCGATCGCGAGGATGGCTTGCTCGACGACGGGCCGGTGGTCCGAAACGTGCAGCGGCGGTTCCTGGCGCTCTATCGCAATCACCCTGAAGTCGTCGATTCGCTCTTCCGCCAGCTAGCAGTACCCATCATCGAGCGTGACGCGGAACCCGGTGCACTCGACGCCGAGCGCGAAGCACTGGTCTCGCAGATCAATAGGAGGATCCATCAGGCGTTTTTCCCCGCACAACCTCGCCAAGCGGATCGTCCTCCGATCGTCATTCCCGATTCCTTGCGCCAGCAGGGAATCACCGGCACGGTCGCACTTCAGATCTACCTCGACAATGAGGGCAGGCCGCGCGGCATTCGCAAGCTCGAGGGGATTCACGAGAGCATGGATGCCATCGTGATGCGCAATTATGCCCAGCGGACCTGGCAACCGGCGCATCTCGATGGTAACCCCATTGCTTCGTGGACGAGGGCCAGCGTGAACATCGGGGAGTAATCCTCAGATGAACTCTAACTTGTAGGGGAACGCCTTGCGACTGTAAGCGGGCGGGGATGCCGCCCCGCAGTCCGGGAACCACGGCATTGCAGGCTCGGCCAGGTGCGTTGATTGAGTCAAAGCACTCGACCACCGGGCCCTGTACCGCCATGACACCGAACGTTGGATCCGCTGATCGCCAGCTCCGAGTGACGCTCGCCGTCACGATCGCGATTCTGGGTGCGGTCTTCGCCGCTGGATTGACGCAGCTATTCCTGCTCGCAGCCGCTGCGCTTCTCGCGACCTCGGCCGCGTATCGGTTCTGCCCATTGTACAGGGTTTTCGGAACAAGCACCTTCCCGCTGAACCGGCGGGCGGTGTAGCGAGTCGCTCGGGCGCCGGGGCCGGCGGGCCAGGCCGATAGGCTTCCGCCACGGTCTCGGGGGGAACCCGCCCCGCAGGCGTCGACTCCGACGCCAGCGGACTCGGCTCCGGCGCTTCGAGCGATCTCGTCAACCTGTTTTTATCAGGAAGGGATCGGTCGGCGCACACGAGAGGCAGACGAAGACGCAATCGATGCACGGCGTCTCGGGATTTGCGGTGGAACCCGCCTTCACAGAGATCTGAAGGCGCGAACTATCCCGGTCGCGGGGGAGTACCACATCGTCGACGTGTCGGGAACCGAAGGGTTGATTCTATTGCCCCCCTGCGCGCGGCCTCCTCTCCCCCTCACACATTCCTTCGATACATGGCGTCGCCGGAAACCGCAGCAAACCCTGGAAAGGAACCACGTAAGAAAGACAAAGACAGCGACAAGAAGAAATCTGAGAGCGGCGGCAACGGAGCGCCAAAGGCCGGTGATTCCAACGGCACCATGGCCGGGATGGACGCTCAGGAGCTGCTGAAGGTTCTTACGGCCGTCAACCGTGGTGACTTCACTACGCGCCTGGACACCGAGGCAGGAGGTATCGCCGGTCGCATCGCTACGACGCTCAATGCGATCATCGACAAGAACGAGATTCTCGTCTCGGAACTGCAGCGGGTCTCCGAGCAAGTCGGTTCTCGCGGGCGCCTAGGCGAGCGAGCCGCAATGCCCGGTGCCGCAGGCAGTTGGCGAACCTCCGTCGAGTGCGTCAACGAATTGCTCGTGAGCCTCGTCAAGCCGATCAGCGAGATCGAGCGCGTCATCGGCGCGGTTGCCAAGGGGGACCTCACCCAGAAGATGGACCTCGACACGGACGGCCGCAATGTCCGCGGTGACTTCCTGCGCACCGGCCGAATGGTGAACAAGATGGTCGACCAGCTCTCGAGTTTCGCCTCCGAGGTGACCCGCGTGGCGAGGGAAGTAGGGACCGAGGGTAAGCTCGGCGGCCAGGCCCGCGTGAAGGGCGTCTCGGGGACGTGGAAGGACCTGACGGACAACGTGAACT
>JBJHBB010000050.1:0-8955 GCA_050485265.1 Rhodothermales bacterium
CTTCTCGATCGTCGCGGCAAGCCAGATCGCTGCCATTCTCCATGCCCCGGCCGGCGGGGACGCGTTCGCCACCGCCTGGACGATCCACAACGGCGCCTTCGCCGTCAACATGAGCATCCTTGGCACCGCCTTCCTGGGCTTCACGGTCGGCGCGCATGCCGTCGGCGCCATTCCTGGATGGCTGCGCACCCTCGGGCTCGCTGGCGCCGGCCTGCTCATGGTGACCGGCTTCGCAAATTTCGCCGTAGCCGCTGGGTCACCCGCTGTGTTCATGGGCTTCGCCGGGTTCATCCTCTGGCTCGTGTGGGTCATCGCCACGAGCCTGCGGCTACTGCGGTCCCGGCGTGCTGCCTAGCGTGGCGTCCGGTCAGCACAGATCGCGCCTCGTCAAACATCGCACGCGAATCACACCTGTTAGCCGTCAGACGGGTGCGGGCGCCGGGCATTCTCGAGGCTTGGGTTCATTGCTCTCACGATCGGCCCTCACAATTGCGGCCGACCCAACATGGGCCGGCCGCCGGCCCCGAAGGACCTTGATAAGCGGGCTTCAACACGCCTGTATCTGCGCCGCTCTAGTCGGGGAGCAACGAAGGTGTCCCACACTCCTTCGACGTACTCAACCTCGGACCAGTTTCTTCTACATCGTCAGAACGTGTGTGCGGGGGTCACCCAGAGCGACAATCAGCGCTGGAGGTGAACCGGCCTGGTCCGTCGTCCCCGCGAATTCGGCGCAGGTGTAGCTTGGACGATCGTGAGCTTAATGACGCAACCCGCTGCCTTCGTTTCGGGACCCGCCACCGGACGCGTGTCGCCGGCACGGCGCATCGGGAGGGTGGTGTTGCTGGGCCTTGCCGCGTTGGTCGTGCTAGCGCTCCTTGTCTGGTTTGGTGGACGCGCCTACCTATCGCAGTCTGCACCGGTCTACAGCGGAAGTTTTCAGGTTGCGGGTCTGAGTGACGAGGTGGAGATCACGTTTGACGCGATGGGGATCCCGAATGTCTGGGCCGAGACGGATCACGATGCCTACTTCGCCCTGGGCTGGCTCCATGCATCCGAACGACTTTTTCAGATGGAGACGGCCCGACGCATGGCCACCGGGACGCTGTCCGAGTTGTTCGGTGAAATGGCCTTCCGAACCGATGTCCGGCAGCGGCAGATCGGCTTCCACAGAATCGCGCTGCGTGCGGAGGGCGAACTCGATCCTGCCGTGCGGTTGCTCCTGGATGCGTACGTGTCCGGCATCAATAGCCAGATGGAGAGTCAGCGCGTTCGTCCACCCGAGTTTGTATTGCTCCGCCATCGACCGAGGCCCTGGACACTTGACGACGTACTCGCGCTCTTCGTGTACCAGACCTGGTACCCGACGGAGTTGAGCGATCGCATGGGACCGAATCGCCGGCTGGTCGACGCTCTCGGTGACGAGGTGGCCGGCCTGCTGGCTGCGCACCGCCCCTGGTCGATTCCCTCCGTGCCGGAGGCCTCAATCGAAGCTCAGTTGGCCGCGCGAGACCTTCCTGTCCGCATGACCATGGCCACGAACAACTGGGTCGTCGGACCCCAAAGCTCGGCATCGGGATTTGCGCTCCACGCGGCTGACCCGCACCTGGCCATCCATGGGATTCCGGGATTCTGGTATGCCGTCGGGCTCCACTCGCGCGAGAGCGGCTCAACGATCGGAGTCAGCGCGCCCGGCGTGCCCGTGATCGCGATGGGGCACAACGGCCAGGTGGCGTGGTCGTTCTCGGTTGCCCCGGTCGTCGTAGTCGACCATTTCCTCGAGTCGTTCCATCCCCAGGACTCTACGCTAGTGATGACACCCGGCGGCTTTTCACCCGTCGAGGTGATCCACGAGGAAGTGTCGGTCTCTGGAGAGGATGAGCCAAGAATCGTGGCCGTCGAACACACGCCTCGCGGGGTTCTGATAGAGCGTCGAGGCACCGTCGGGACCTCGATCTACTGGACGGGCTTCGACCATTTCCTCATCGACGGGGTCGAAGCTTCCCTCCGGATTCCCTCCGCACGTGACTTCGGGGAGTTTCGAGAGCTCGTCGCCACCCTGCCCACGTTCAGTGTCAACTGGATCTATTCCGATCGGAGCGGAAACATTGGCTATCAACTCGGGACGGCCATCCCCGATCGTGCTCATGACGCATTCCTCATTGCCGACGCCGCAGACGCCGAGGTGGTCCATGGCTCGGTTCACCCGTTCGAGGCGCAACCGTGGTCACTAAACCCGGATCAAGGCTGGCTTGCCACGACGAACAATCCGCCCGCCCCGGCCGAGTGGACAGTGGACATTCCGGGCAACTACAATCACCTGCGGATGCAGCGCGTGGCCAACTGGCTCGACGGCAGAACAGGTCTCTCACGCAATCAGATGGAGGAAATGCAGCGCGACTTTGTGTCGTCCCAAGCGCTTCAGTGGCGAACGCTGATGTCCGAAGGCGCCGAGATCCTTGGTGAAGCGTCTGTCGCCGAACGGATCAGGTCGTGGGATGGCTCGATGGCTCCCGACGACAGGATCGCATCGATGTTCGCGTTCTGGTGGGCGCACCTGACGCGGCACCTGTTTGAGGACCGGCTGGGAGACGGCTGGCGGGATGCTTCCATATTGCGCGAGATCGTGTTGTTCGAGGACCTGAAGACGTACATCAACGACACCCGCACGTTTGCCACCGAGACCGTTCAGGAGATCTCCGCACGTGCCATGGCAGACGCATTGCGCGACGCCGACGGCCGTCCCTGGGGGGAGGTACAGCAACTCGAAATGCGACATCCACTCACGCAGATGCCGCTGCTCGATCGCTGGCTGAGGCTCAACCGCGGTCCGTTTCCACGGGGCGGGCATCTCGAGAGCCTGAATCTGACGGCCTCGGCGTGGAGAGAGTCGGACAGATCGTTCAGTGCCCAGGTGGCGCCGTCGTTGCGGTTCGTACTGGATTGGGCGGACGTGGACGGCTTCACGTTGGAATTGCCGCTCGGACAGTCAGGGAGTCCGTTTAGCCCGCATTATGATGACTTTCTCGCTCTGAATGAGCGGGATGAGCGATGGAACTTGCCTAAGTCTCGTGAGGCCATCGCTGCTCGCACGAGGAGCACGCTTCGCTTGTCGCCGCGGCGATAGCCGGTCGTACGAGCCGCGAAGTGGTCAACGTGGGCCTATTCACGCGATTATCGTGCACGAGCCCAGCTCATCGTATATCTTAGATGATCGCTAAGGCGCCGCATCATGCAATCCAAAGCAGACCTCTTCCCTGAGGCACTGGCCTCCTTGTCAGAACGGCTCAAGGCCCTCGGCCACCCTGCGCGACTCGAGATCCTTCGCGTGCTCGCATCCAGGTCGACGTGTGTTTGCGGGGAGATCGTCGACGAACTGCCCCTGGCTCAGGCCACCGTTTCCCAGCACCTCAAGGTTCTGAAGGAGGCGGGGTTCATCACCGGTGAGGTGGACGGCCCGCGTGTGTGCTACTGTCTCGACCAGAATGCGGTGAGTCGGTTCAGAGACCACCTGATTGATTTCCTCGGAACCATCGAGAATCAGTCATCCAACTGCTGCTAGTGCATGCAATGATCGCACCCATGCAGGCCACCTCGACAATTACGTGGCAGGCAGTCCTCCGACCAGGGCCTGGCGAATACTGCGCATTCTGCACTTTCTGTACTCGCCCATGTCCACCGGTTCAGCGCAGCGGTCGCTGCTGCTAATCGCCCATTCTCGTCAGTTTTGCATACATCGGCCGATACTCCTGCTGCTCGGACGGATTCTCGCCCGTCCCCCGGCGTCCCCCCATCCGACGGCAAGAACAAGGACCTTGGATTCTTTGAGCGCTACCTGAGCATCTGGGTGGCGCTGTGCATTGTCGCAGGGGTAGCGCTGGGCGTACTCATCCCTGCCGTACCCGAGAATCTTGGAGAACTCTCGATTGCCCAGGTCAATCTGCCCGTTGCCGTGCTGATCTGGGCGATGATTTTCCCGATGATGCTCCAGATTGATTTTCGGAGTGTCCTCGGTGTGCGGAGACATCCGAAGGGGCTGACGGTCACGCTCTTGGTGAACTGGCTTGTCAAGCCGTTCACGATGTTCCTCTTCGCCTGGCTATTCCTGCAGGTGCTTTTCGACCCGCTGATCGAGGCCGGCCTCGCCCGCGAATACGTCGCCGGGGCGATTCTCCTGGGCGCCGCTCCATGCACGGCGATGGTCTTCGTGTGGAGCTACCTGACCAGGGGAGATCCAGCCTATACGCTCGTTCAGGTCGCCATCAATGATCTGATCATGCTTGTCGCCTTCGCGCCTATCGTTGCGCTTCTGCTTGGCGTGGCCGACATCACCGTTCCGTGGGAAACGCTGTTCTTCTCCGTTCTGATCTACATCGTCGTCCCGCTGGCCGCTGGAGTCATCGTTCGACGAGCCCTCATTCGCGCCAAAGGAGCTGCATGGTTTGACAATGTCTTCCTGGCGCGGTTCGGCTCGGTCGCCATAATCGCGCTTCTGCTCACGCTAGTGCTGCTGTTCTCTTTTCAGGCTGAACAGATTCTGGGCAATCCGTTCCACATTGCCCTCATCGCGGTACCGTTGACGATTCAGACTGTGTTCGTGTTTGCGCTCGGCTACGGCTGGGCGTTCGCTTGGCGCGTGCCTCATCAAGTAGCCGCGCCGGCAGGTCTCATTGGCGCCAGCAACTTCTTCGAGATGGCAGTTGCCGTCGCGATCGTTCTGTTCGGAGTAACGAGCGGAGCCGTCCTTGCAGCCGTCGTCGGCGTTCTGATCGAAGTGCCGCTGATGCTGGCACTGGTCCGCTTTGCCAACAGGACGCGGCCGGCATTCGTAGTGCGAGCCTTGGCTGTCAAATGACGTTGCGAGTCTCATCGAACGCGCTGGATTACGTCAGGTCTCGAGGAGGGCTGGCCACGATTAGGTCCAGCCCTCGCCATGGATGCTGCGGCGGGACTGCGCACGTTGTTATTGCCGAACTCGGCGGCCCGGACGACCTGGCCAGGTTCAGCGAGCATTCCTTTGGTGGAGTGAGGGTGTTCGTGGAGGATGGAATAGGCGGTCCCTGGCACCTCGGATTGGACGAACTGCTCGGGATTCGATCTCTTTTTGTGGAGCCGCTCACGGAGGACAGCGCGTTCCCAAAACCCACCGTAAAGCAACAGCTATCGCGATGAGAGACACGTCCACCACCCTCGCCGTCTTCTCGGACGTGCATGCCAATCTGCCCGCGCTCGAGGCCGTTCTCGGCGACATCGACTCTCGACTCCAGCGAGGCGAAATTGACGCCGTCTATTGCCTGGGCGACCTGGTGGGCTACGCGCCCTGGCCGGATGAGGTGGTGACGGCTATTCGTAAGCGCGGCATCCCGACCATCGCCGGCAACTACGACGAGGGAGTCGGGATCGCCTCGGACGACTGCGGCTGTGCCTACAAGACGGACGACGACCGCCGCCTGGGAGATCAGTCCATCGCGTTCACGAATGATGTCATCTCCGAGGCATCGCGCACTTATCTCCGCGGCCTGCCCCGACATTTGCGCCTCAGCTATGCCTCCTCTCGCGACGTTGCGGACACAGCCGTGGAGGTGCTCATGGTCCACGGAAGCCCCAGACGGGTAAATGAGTACCTGTTCCAGGACCGTTCCGATGCAAGCCTGTCGCGGTTGATTGAGGCCGCTGGGGCCCATGTGATGATGTTTGGCCACACGCACATCCCCTATCATCGAAAGCTGAACGTCGAACGCAACGGTTCGCCCGTGGTGCTTCACGCGATCAACACGGGGTCCGTGGGCAAGCCCAAGGACGGCGATCCGCGTGCGTGCTACGCGCTGGTCACTTTGAGCCCGGCACTCCCCCTCGACGATCCGGATTACTGCTCGGTTGAGTTCGTGCGACTCGAATACGACGTAGAACGCGCTGCTCAGGCCATCAGGGAGTCCGCGCTGCCCGATGCCTTCGGTGACAAACTCAAAGAGGCTCGGTAGCCGGGCTTCCAGCCGAGCGGCGCCTGCTCACGGTTCTCCTGAACCTGCACGTCGGGAATCCCCGACAGGCGACGGTACGGGCTTAGCGATATTGGGCCGCCCGCTCTCCCACCTCGCATCGTTGCCGCATGAATTACCCGGCCTGGAAGGCTGCGCTCTGGCTGCTCGGCTACGTCGTCCTCGTCGTCCTTCCGCTCGTGGTGGCCTACGCGGGGATGGTACCCGCTTCCCGTGGCTTCTGGATTGAGTTCGGGGTTGGGCTTGGGTTCGTCGGGCTGTCCATGATGGCGCTGCAGTTCGTCTTGACGGGACGGTTTCGACACGTCGCGGAGTCGCTTGGGCTGGACACGATGCTGCACTTCCACCGGCAGATCGGGATGGCGGGAGCGGCATTAGTCCTGGCCCACCCGGTTATTCTAATCGCCGCGAATCCGGAATACATCCTCTTCCTCGATCCGAGGCCAAACCTTCCTCGTGCCGTCGCGCTCGTTTCGGTAATCGTTGCTCTCGCCCTACTCCTGGCGACGACGCTCTGGCGGCAGCGCCTCCGAATCGTCTATGAGTGGTGGCGCGTCGGTCATGGAGTACTGGCTTTCTCGATTGTGTTCATCGGGTTGGTTCACATCCTACAGGTCGGCTACTATGTTTCGCCGGCTTGGAAGCAGGCCGTGTGGGCGGGACTGACCGGTGGTGCGCTGCTGCTGCTCGTGAACGCGAGGGTGGTCAAACCGCTCAGGCTTAAGAAGCAGCCATACCGGGTCGTGGACATCAGGCAGGAGCGGGGCAGTTCCCACACACTCGTACTCACGCCCGATGGTCACACTGGGATGCGGTTCAAGCCCGGCCAGTTTGCGTGGCTCACCCTGGGCGATTCCCCCTTCTCCCTACAACAACACCCCTTCTCCTTCTCCTCGAGTTCGGAGAACCGCGAGGAGTTGTGGTTCACTATCAAGGAACTGGGGGACTTTACGGCGACGGTGGCCGACATCGAGCCTGGCACTATGGCGTTCCTCGAGGGACCATACGGCGCCTTCACGCTCGATGCCGAACATCCGGATCGAGAGACGGTCTTCATCGCCGGAGGCGTGGGCATCACTCCGATAATGAGCATCCTCCGCACGCTCCGTGACCGAGGTGACCGCCGGCGGCTCTGGCTGGTCTTCTGCGCTGCGAGCGAGGACCGGGCGATCTTCTGGGATGAGATCCGTCAAATGCCCGATCACCTGAGCCTGACCGTGACCACCGTCCTGGAATCACCTGCTGATCCAAGTCTCAGCGAGTCCGGCGTGCTCACTCCCCGCATCCTGGACACATCTCTTCCGCCACCCGATGACAAACGCCAGTACATGATTTGCGGGCCGGACCCCTTCATGGACATGGCCGAGAAGCACCTGCTCGACTCCGGAGTGCCCATGAGGAGCATCCTCTCAGAGAGATTCAAGATCGTGTAGACCTATGCTGCATGTTCGAATCCGACGTACTGCAATCGGAATCAGCCTTGTGATCGTGGCGACGGTTGCGCTGGCTGCCTGGCTACGTACCGCAGGGATGGTCTAGGCGGCCTTCCGAGATCTCAACGCGCAGGAGTGCGTTGGTCGAACACAGTCAACTCACGGTCTCGCCCATGCCCCGATTACTCATCGTCATCGCAAGCACCCGTCCCGGCCGGAAGGGAATCGCAGAAGGCTCCCATTCATCCTCAGGCAAACGCACAACGAAGGCGCCGGATGCTACCGATGATCCTCCAGCAGCAGCCTAAACTCGCCCTCGGTGATGCGGAACGTGTCAGGTCGCACGGAGAGCGGGCTCGGAGGGGTGAAATCTGTCACCAGGATAGCCTGAAACACACCCTCGACCACCCCGGTCTCCTCATCGTAGGAATCGATGCTCAAAACATTACCGTCGTCCTCGACCGCATAATGCACGCCGATTATCGCGTCTGGACCGTTTAATTCAAAATAAGCCAATCCGAAAACCTCTCCGAATCCTCCATAATCATCCATGCGTTCCCTCCAGTGAAGTGAGTGGGTTTCTAATACGATGCTATTCTCTATGGGATGCGATATCGAGAAGAAATCACTCCACGGATACAACGTATCGATTTGATGACTGGCACTCATTCTAAATACAGGAAGATTATACCTAACAGAGACATCTGCGGAATGGCCTGTACTCTCCCACGGCTCGCCATCGATAAGAGCACGCACGTAGCCGAACAGCGGCTCGTCTTCATCTTCAATTTGAGGGTCCGCTGCACCGCAGCCGAGCACGAATGCGAAGGTCAGCAACAAGGCGGATGTGCCTAGAAGAAAGGCGTGACGATATCGTGTGGTAAGGGGGCGAGCATTTCGAGTATGCATGAGAACGAACGGTCGGCTTGTCACTGAATGGAAAGGGAGCGTGTGAGCTCGCGGTCACCCGCGCGCAGATGCACGATGTAGGCGCCGGATGCTACCGATGATCCTCCAGCAGCAGCCGGAACTCGCCCTCGGTGATGCGGAACGTGTCTGGCCGCACGGCAAGGTTGTGCCTGAAGTCCACGACCAGCGTGGCTTCGAACGCACCCTCGATTACGCCGGTCTCCTCATGGTAGGAGTCAATGCGCAAGAAATTACTATCATCCTCAATAACATAATGCACTCCGATTATTGCATCTGGACCATTAAGAATCGTACCGCTGATGGTGCCCTGCCGCCACATGAGCGTCATTTCCCCGAGCCTGTCCTCGCCACCGGGGCGACTGATGTCTCCTACCCAGGACCACGTGTCCTCACCAAGTACGTCCACTCGATCACGCCGGGCGAGGAGCACCTGGTCACTCGATGGGTGCTCCAATGCAAGGACGCCTGCATCTGTCACCGGCAGGGCGATGGTGCGGCTGTACAGCACGTTGGCATCGAGTCGCACCGTGTGAACCTCGCGCGTGGTCGCCAGAGCTGCAAGAGCGTCGAGCCGGTCACTCTGCTCGACCATGGCC
>JBJHBB010000051.1:0-8927 GCA_050485265.1 Rhodothermales bacterium
AGGTTGACGAGCTGCTCTGCGATTTTGTTGATGTCTGCCATGGTAGTGGTATTTCCTGCGGCGGTCTCTGCGAGCGGCTCTCAGGTGAGCCGGTCCCGCTGCGCCGCTCATTAAGGATGGTGGTTTCGTTGGGGATGGCCGCTAGCGGCCGGGGTCCTGCTAGTCTTCCTTCTCCGAGATCTGCTTGATCACGCTGGCCAGGCCGGCGCCCTGCGCATTGATCGCGCTGGCGACGTTGGTGATGGGCGCAGTCAGCAGGCCGAGAATGTCGGCGAGCAACTCGTCGCGGCTCTTGAGCGCGGCGAGGGCGTCGAGCTGATCGGGGCCGAAGTAGGCACCATCGACGTAGGCAGCCTTCAGACGAGGCAGGCCGGCATCGTTCGTCTCGAGAAACTTCTTAATGACCTTCGCCGGGCGAGCCGGGTCGGTCGTGAAAGCAACGGCGGTCGGGCCGTCGAGATGCTCGTACAGCTCGGAAAAGTCCACGTCGGACGCCTCCATAGCACGCTTGAGGAGCGTGTTCTTGAGCACCCGGTAGGTGATGTCGGCCTTGTAGAACTCGCGACGGAGCGCGTTGGCCTTGTCGACCGAAAGGCCCTGGTAGTCGGTCAGGTAAACGGTGTTGACGCCCTGCAGGTCTTCTGCAATGGCCGCGACCGCTTCCTGCTTTTGCTGCTTTGTCAGAGGCATGATTGTGTTGCGTCTGGAGTGAGCGGTGCGGTGGCTTAGCGTGCCGCGCTAACGGCGGCGTTGCGGTCTACTGGGATCGCAGGACCCATCGTGGTGGACAGCGTGATGCTGCGCACGTACGTCCCCTTGGCGGAGGCCGGCCGCAAACGGAGGATCTCCTTCAGGAAAGCCTCTGCGTTGTCGCGGATCTGGTCGCTGCTGAAGGACGCCTTGCCGATGGCGGCGTGGACGTTTCCGAACTTGTCCACGCGGAAGTCGATTCGACCCGCCTTGACCGCCTTCACGGTCTCTGCAATATCATCGGACACCGTGCCGCTCTTGGGGTTGGGCATCAGGCCACGGGGACCCAGCACGCGGCCGAGGCGACCAAGCTTCGGCATCACGCCCGGGGTAGCGATGAGCACGTCGAAATCCAGGAATCCGTCATTCTGGATCTTGTTTAGGTACTCGTCGAGCCCGGCCATGTCGGCACCGGCATCAAGGGCCTCCTGGTGACGGCCATCCTCGGCGATAACGAGTACGCGGACGGACTTTCCGGTGCCGTGGGGTAGCTCGACCGAGCCACGGACCATCTGATCCGCATGGCGGGGATCGACTCCGAGACGGAGGTCCATGTCGACGGATTCGTCGAACTTGGCCTTAGCCGTCTTCTTGACGAGATCAGCGGCATCATCGAGACCGACGCGGCCGCCATTCTCGGCCATCGCCTGGCGGACAGCCTCGTCCGCCTCGCGGTAGCGCTTTCCTACTTTTGGCATTGGTTGAGTGGCTGAGCGGTTCAAACGTCCACGCGAAGCGGACTCCCGCGGGTTGAATCGGTCACCCAGAGGACTGGGTGCGTCTCACGTCAGGAGGTTGGCGCGCCCTGCACGGTGATCCCCATGGAACGCGCGGTGCCGGCAATCATGTGCGCGGCCGCCTCGACGTCATGGGCGTTGAGGTCCTCCATCTTCTGCTCGGCGATTTCGCGGCACTGATCCCAGGTCACCTTGCCGACCTTCTCGCGCAGTGGATCTGCAGCGCCCTTCTCGATCTTCGCGGCCTTCTTCAGAAGCACGGCTGCGGGTGGGCTCTTGACGATGAACGAAAAGCTCTTGTCCTGAAACACCGTAATGACCACGGGGAGGACCAGGCCCATTCGATCCTGCGTCTGCGCGTTGAACGCCTTGCAGAACTCCATGATGTTCACGCCCTTCTGGCCGAGCGCGGGGCCGATCGGCGGCGCAGGACTAGCCTGGCCGGCCTTGATTTGCAGCTTGATGTAGCCGTCTATTTTCTTCGCCATAGCGATCAGCGGTTCAAACGTCCCGGCTGGCCCGGAACTCCCGCATAAGTGGTCTTGGTGGGAACGTACAGCCGACCTTGAACGGCGGCCTTACTGAAAGTTTCTGGTTCGCCGAGGCTTCACCGCCCCGGCTAGGATTCGTGCTCGACCTGCAAGTAGTCGAGTTCGAGCGGGGTCTTGCGACCGAAGATCGATACCATCACTCGGACCTTCATCTTGTCGGGGTAGACCTCCTCGACGAAGCCCGAGAAGTTGTTGAACGGACCGTCGACGACCTTGACCGCATCTCCAGTCTTGAAGGGCATCTCCGGCTGCTCGCCGGCCGCCGCCGTCTCTTCGACGCGGCCGAGGATTCTGTTGACCTCGTCGGGACGCAGCGGCGTCGGCTCGTCACCAGTGGTCAGGAAACCGATCACCGACGGCAGGCCCGTCACAACGTCCTTGAGATACGGCTCGAGGTGCGCCTCCACGAGGAGGTAGCCGGGGAAGAAGGTCTTCTCGCGCGTGCGCTTCTTCCCGCCGCGCATCTCGAAGACGGTCTCGGTGGGGATCATGATGTCGCCGACGAGATCGTCCAGTCCGAGCCGGTCGGTCTCGCTTTGGATGTACTCCTTGACCTTCTTCTCGTGACCGGAGAAGGTCCGCAGCACGTACCACTTGCGGATTCCTGTGGACTTGCGTGTGGCCATGGTATTAGGGGTCGACCCCGGGACTAGGCCCCGCGATAAATGAACTCGAGAACGCTGCTGATGCCCTGATCGGCGACGTAAATGAATGCGGCCAGCAACAACGCCGCCACGAGCGTGAGGAAGGTGTTACTGACCAGCTCGTCGCGCGACGGCCAGTGCACCTTCTTCATCTCCTTGGAGACGTCCGTGAGATAATTGGAGACCTTGTTAGCCATCGGTTCGTCGTGTTGTTGGCGCTAGGCGGCTGCAGAGTCAGAGGCCGCTTCCGCGACGGGGAGTCTTGCACGGGCGGCAGGACTCGAACCTGCAACCTTCGGTTTTGGAGACCGATGCTCTGCCAATTGAGCTACGCCCGTAGCGCCCTCCTTGAGGAACGCGCACGCCGCGTCGCATGGTACGCGACGCGGCGGCGCGCCTGAGGAGGTGTGATCTCAGTCGAGGATTTTGCTGACGACGCCGGCGCCGACCGTCCGGCCGCCCTCGCGGATGGCGAAGCGCAGGCCCTCCTCCATCGCGATCGGCTGGATCAGCTTCACCGTGAAACTCGTGTTGTCGCCCGGCATCACCATCTCGACGCCCTCGGCCAACTCGATGTCGCCCGTCACATCCGTCGTGCGGAAGTAGAACTGCGGACGGTACCCCTTGAAAAACGGCGTGTGACGACCACCCTCGTCCTTCGACAAAATGTAGACCTCACACTCAAACTCCTTGTGCGGCTTGACCGAACCCGGCTTCACGATCACCATCCCGCGCTCGATCGCCTCCTTGTCGATACCGCGCAGGAGCAAGCCCGCGTTGTCGCCGGCCTGGCCCTGCTCGAGCAGCTTCCTGAACATCTCGACGCCGGTCACGGTCGAGTTCTGCTTCTCCTCCTTGATGCCCACGATCTCGACCGGCTCGCCGACCTTGATCACCCCGCGCTCGATACGCCCGGTGGCCACCGTACCGCGACCCGTGATCGAGAAGACGTCCTCGACCGGCATCAAAAACGGCTTGTCCACGTCGCGCTCCGGCGTCGGAACGTACTCGTCGACGGCCTTCATCAGCGCCAGCACCGACTCCTCCCACTTGGGCTCGCCGTTCAAGGCGCCCAGCGCCGAGCCCTGGATGACCGGCAGGTCGTCGCCCGGGAAGTCGTAGCTCGACAGGAGCTCGCGCACCTCGAGCTCGACCAGCTCCAGGAGCTCCTCGTCGTCGACCAGGTCGACCTTGTTCATGAAGACCACGATGTAGGGCACGCCCACCTGGCGCGCCAGCAAGATGTGCTCGCGCGTCTGCGGCATCGGGCCGTCGGTGGCGGCCACCACCAGAATCGCGCCGTCCATCTGCGCCGCGCCCGTCACCATGTTCTTGACGTAGTCGGCGTGGCCCGGACAGTCGACGTGCGCGTAGTGACGCTCCTCCGTCTCGTACTCCACGTGAGCCGTCGCGATCGTGATCCCGCGCTCACGCTCCTCGGGCGCGTTGTCGATCGAATCGAACGAGCGCAACTCGTTGCCCTCGACGTGCTTGGCCAGCACCGTCGTGATCGCCGCCGTCAACGTCGTCTTACCGTGATCGACGTGACCGATCGTCCCCACGTTCACGTGAGGCTTCGTACGCTGAAAAGTTTCCTTGGCCATGATGCTATTCCTGTGGGGTGATTTGCGGCTATTGGGGGTGTCAGGCCAGCGCGGCCTTCTCCGAGACGATCTCGTCTGCGATCGACTTCGGGACTTCCTCGTAGTGGTCGAACTGCATCGAGTAGAGGGCGCGGCCCTGCGTGATCGAGCGCATGTCGGTCGAGTAACCGAACATGGCCGACAGCGGCACCATCGCCTTGATGACCTGCGCGTCGTTGCGCTGGCCCATCGACTCGATGCGGCCGCGTCGGCTGTTCAGGTCACCAATCACATCACCCATGTACTCCTCGGGCGTGATGACCTCGACGGCCATGATTGGCTCCATGATGACCGGCTTCGCACGACGAGCAGCCTCGCGGAAGGCCATGCGCCCCGCAATCTCGAATGAGAGCTGGTCAGAGTCGACCGCGTGGAACTTGCCGTCGTAGAGGCGCGCCTTGACGCCCTCGACCGGGTAGCCAGCGATCGGACCCTGGTCGAGCGCGCTCTTGATGCCGTGCTCAACGCTGGGGATGAACTCGCGGGGGATGCTTCCACCCACGATGGCGTTCTCGAACTCGAAGCCGACACCGTCCTCGATCGGGGTGAACTCGATCTGCACGTGCGCGAACTGGCCGCGGCCGCCCGACTGCTTCTTGTGCGTGTAGGTGTGGTCGACCGGCGCCCGAAGTGCCTCACGGTAGGCCACCTGGGGCTTACCAACGTTGGCTTCCACCTTGAACTCGCGCTTGAGGCGGTCCACGATGATCTCGAGGTGGAGCTCGCCCATACCGGCGATGATCGTCTGGCCGGTTTCCTCGTCTGTCGAAACCTGGAAGGTGGGATCCTCTTCGGCGAGCTTCTGGAGGCCGGTGCCAAGCTTGTCGATGTCGGCCTTGGTCTTCGGCTCGATGGCGATCCGGATGACCGGTTCGGGGAATTCCATTCGCTCGAGCACGATCGGCTTGTCGGGATCGCAGAGCGTATCGCCCGTCTTGACGTCCTTAAGGCCCACGATCGCACAGATGTCGCCCGCCTGCACGATTTCCACGTCCTCGCGCGAGTTGGCGTGCATGAAGAGCAGGCGTCCGGCACGCTCCTTCTTCTCGGTGGTGGTATTGAGCACCTGGTCGCCCTTCTTGAGCGTTCCCGAGTAGACGCGAGCGAAGGTCAGACGCCCGACATATGGGTCGGTCATGATCTTGAACGCGACTGCGCTGAACGGGGCTGAAGGATCAGCCTCACGCTCCATTTCCTTGTCGCCGCGAACCTCGTGACCCTGAACCGCGGGCACGTCCAGCGGGCTCGGGAGGTAGTCGAGGACGCCGTCGAGCATGCGCTGCACGCCCTTGTTCTTGAACGCGGAGCCGCAGAAGACCGGCGTGATGTCCAACGAAATCGTGGCCTCGCGGACGACGCGCTTGACGTCTTCCGGGGCGAGCTCTTCGCCCTCGAGGTACTTCATCAGGAGCTCGTCGTCGTGCTCAGCAACGGCTTCGAGGAGATTGATGCGCCAATGACGGGCGTCATTCCTGAGATCGCCGGGGATGTCCACTTCGTCCCACGTGGCGCCCTGCGTCTCGTCGTGCCAGATGATCGCCTTGTTGGTGATCAGGTCGATCACGCCGCGGAACATGTCTCCCTCGCCGATCGGAATCTGAACCGGGACGGCGTTGGCCTTCAGCCGGTCCTTCATCATCTGTACTGCGTTGGCGAAGTCCGCGCCGGTGCGGTCCATCTTATTGACGAACGCGATGCGCGGCACGCGGTACTTGTCCATCTGGCGCCAGACGGTCTCCGACTGCGGCTCGACGCCGCCAACGGAGCAGAAAAGCGCCACCGCACCGTCGAGCACGCGTAGCGAGCGCTCCACCTCGACCGTGAAGTCGACGTGGCCGGGGGTGTCGATGATGTTGATGCGGTAGTCGCGCCAGAAACAGGTGGTGGCAGCGCTGGTGATGGTGATGCCGCGCTCCTTCTCCTGCTCCATCCAGTCCATCGTGGCGCCGCCTTCGTGCACCTCACCCATCCGATGCAGGCGTCCCGTGTAGTACAGGATCCGCTCGGTGGTGGTGGTCTTTCCGGCGTCGATGTGTGCCGAGATACCGATGTTGCGCGTGCGCTCGAGCGGAATCCCCTGGCCGTTGGTCTGACTCATGTTCTACTGCGGCTCGGGCTTACGGTCCCGTTATGCCCCGCGGGGCGAAAATGGTGAGGCTAGAAGCGGAAATGGGCGAAAGCCTTGTTGGCCTCTGCCATGCGGTGCGTGTCGTCCTTCTTCTTGACCGACCCGCCCTCGTTGCGGCTCGCGGCGATGAGCTCGCTCGCAAGACGGCGCGCCATGCTCTTGTCTCCACGCTGCCGCGAGAAGGTCAGGAGCCAGCGGAACGCCAGGCTCACGCGGCGCTCGGCACGGACTTCGATCGGCACCTGGTAGGTGGCGCCGCCGACGCGGCGGCTGCGAACCTCGACGAGCGGGGCCACGTTGTCGACGGCCTTGCGAAAGACTTCGACGCCCGGCTCGCCCGCGCGCTCTTCGATGATGTCGAACGCGCCGTACACGATCTGCTGGGCGGTGCTCTTCTTGCCGTCTCGCATCACCGCATTGATGAACTCGGCGACGAGCTGGTCATTGTAGAGCGGGTCTGGCAGGGTGATCCGCTTTTCAGCTTGCCTTCTGCGCATGGTGTTGTCTCAGGTCGTGCGACGCCCCGCCGGCTGCGCTTGCGCGCTGCCCGACGGGGCGATGGGAAAACGGTTGATTAGCTTCTGGGTCGCTTCGCGCCGTACTTGGAGCGGCTCTGGCGACGGTCGGCCACGCCGGCCGTGTCGAGAGCGCCGCGAACAATGTGGTACTTCACACCCGGGAGGTCTTTTACTCGGCCACCGCGCACGAGCACGATCGAGTGCTCCTGCAGGTTGTGGCCTTCGCCCGGGATGTAGGCGATGACTTCGATGCCGTTGGTGAGGCGAACCTTGGCCACCTTGCGCAGGGCCGAGTTCGGCTTCTTCGGAGTTGTGGTGTAGACTCGCGTACAGACGCCACGCCGCTGCGGGTTGCCCTGCAGCGCGGCGGACTTGGTCTTCTTAACTTTTGGGCTTCGTCCACTTCGGACGAGCTGCTGAATCGTAGGCACGTTTCGCTTCCGATTGACTGAAAAGGGTCTCCCCGGTCACCGGCCCCCGTGAGAACAGGCGTCGCCGGTGCAGAATTGCAAGGTAGCGACCCCGTCTCTCGGTGGCAACCGTTGGGAGTTGAAGGCTTACCGAATCGGCGCCTATGCGCCGAATCTTCGCCAGAAGCCGTCAGCGTGACCGATATACCGATCTGTATCGGCCAGCCGCCTATTCGTTGGCGGCGCGCTCGTCCGATTCCGGTGCGGAAGGCTCCGGAGTCGGCGTCGCCCCGTCCCCACCTGGTGCGATCACCTCTGATTCAGAGGTCGACGGACCGGGGGAAGCACTCACCGGATCCCCCTCGGCATCCACGCGATGGGCCATCTCGCTGTGACGCTTGAACGGTCTCTCACCCAGAATCTCGATGAGGTCGCGTTCGTTGAGGACTTCTTGCTCGAGCAAGGCTTGGGCAAGCGTCTCCAGGAGATCGCGGCGCTCGATCAGTAGTTCTGCCGTGCGCTTCCGGACGTCGTCGATCAGCGCTTTGACCTCGAGGTCGATCAGCTGACCAGTGCTCTCGCTGTACGGCTTACCCATGAGCGGCTGGTCGTCCTTCTTGGACATGTTGAACGAGATGTAGCCTACCTTCTCGCTCATTCCGAGGTCTGCGACCATGGCATAGGCCATCTTGGTGATCTTCTCGAGGTCGTTTTGAGCTCCGCTGGTGATTTTTCCAAAGACGAGTTCCTCGGCCACGCGCCCGCCCATGGCCATCACCATCCGGTCGACCAGCGCCTCACGCGTATAGAGGTAGCGCTCCTCGGGGAGGTACTGCGCATACCCGAGTGCGGCGAGACCTCGTGGCACGATCGAGACTTTGACTACGGGGTCGGTGTGCTCGGAGAACCACCCGGCGATCGCGTGCCCTGCCTCGTGGTAGGCGACTATCCGCTTCTCCTCAGGGGAGATGAGCTTGTTCTTCTTCTCGAGTCCGGCGATCACGCGGTCGATGGCGGCCTCGAAGTCCTCCATCTCGATCGCATCCTTGTCCTTGCGCGCGGCGAGAAGGGCCGCCTCGTTACACACGTTCGCAATCTCCGCACCTGCGAAGCCGGGGGTCTGACCAGCCAGCCCCTCCATATCGACGTCATTGCCGAGGGTCAACGCTCGCGTGTGGACACGGAAGATCTGCGCGCGCTGGATACGGTCGGGCTTGTCGATGAGGATCTGTCGATCGAACCGGCCCGGACGCAGGAGCGCATTGTCGAGGATGTCGGGGCGGTTCGTGGCCGCCATGATGATGACGCCCTTATCGGTATTGAACCCGTCCATCTCGACCAGCAGCTGATTGAGCGTGTTCTCCCGCTCATCGTTGCCGCCGACGATCATTCCCCGGCCACGGCTACGGCCGATAGCGTCGATCTCATCGATGAAGATGATGCACGGCGCTTTTTCCTTCGCCTGCTTGAACAGATCACGAACGCGCGCGGCGCCAACGCCCACGAACATCTCGACGAAGTCGGAACCTGAGAGGCTGAAGAAAGG